>JACQZV010000046.1 GCA_016213695.1 Acidobacteriota bacterium
CATCCCGTCCGAGGTGGTGGACGGGCTCGAGGGCCCGCACATCGAACTGCTGACGCCGGAGCAGCTGCGGCCGCTCGTCGAACCGCGGGCCCCCGATTCGCACAAGGGCGATTTCGGCCGCGTCACGATCGTCGCCGGCTCCCGGGGCAAGACGGGCGCCGCATACCTGGCCGCCATGGGCTCGCTCAAATCGGGCGCCGGCCTTGTCACCCTGGCCACGCCGGCATCGTGTCTGCCAATCCTGGCGTCGATGGCGCCTGAGTACATGACCGAGGCGCTGGCCGAGGCGAAGAGCGGCGTGGTGACCGGCGCGGCCATCGACGCGCTGCTCGAGCTCGATCACGACGTCATCGCCTGTGGCCCTGGTCTGGGCCGCGGGCCGTCGGTCGCCGACTTCGTCCGCGCGCTGGTCGAGCGCGCCACGGTGCCGCTCGTCCTCGACGCCGACGCGCTGGCCGTATTGGCCGACGACCCGTCCGGCCTCGTCGGCACCGAAGAGCGGGACGTGATCATTACGCCGCACCCGGGCGAAATGGCCAGGCTGATCGGATCGTCGGTGGAGGAGGTCCAGGCCAATCGCATCGACGTGGCGGCCAGCTTTGCCGCGACGCGGCACCTCTACGTCGTCCTGAAGGGCCACCGCACGATCATCGCGACGCCGGAAGGGCATCTCTTCATCAACCCGACTGGCAATCCGGGCATGGCCACGGGAGGGACGGGCGATCTCCTGACGGGCATCATCGCGGCCTGGCTGGCGCAGTTGCTCGACGCGGAAGCGGCGTGCCGGCTGGCGGTGTTCCTGCACGGCGCCGCCGGCGACCTCGCCGAGCGCCAGGAAGGCCAGGCGGCGATGACGGCCACCGACCTGATGGCCCAACTGGGCAAAGCGCTTGGCGCCCTGTCAGGTACCGAGGAGAACGCCGATTGAGACGCAGCTGACGCGCTCGGAGGACGAGACGCACGAGGTGGCGCGGGCCTTCGCGGCGACGCTCGCGGCGGGCGACGTCGTGCTCCTGTCGGGCACGCTGGGCGCGGGGAAGACCGCGTTCGTGCGCGGTCTGGCCTCGGGACTCGGGATCGACCCCGGGGAGGTGAGCAGTCCCACTTTTACGCTCGTCCACGAGTACCGGGGCGGGCGCCTGACGCTCTATCACGCCGATCTGTACCGGCTCGACAGGGCGGCCGCCGACGATCTGGGGCTGGAGGAGATGGGATGCGCCGACGGCGTCCTGGCCATCGAGTGGCCCGACCGCCTGACCTACGAGATGCCGGGCGCGCTGACCGTGAACCTTGACATCGTGGATGACACGACGCGCCGGATTACCTATTCCATCCGGTAGTTCGGCGCTTCCTTGGTGATCGTCACGTCGTGCACGTGGCTCTCGCGCGCGCCGGCGGGCGTCACGCGGATCAGCCTGGCCTTGCGCTGCAGCTCGGGAATCGTGCCGCTGCCGCAGTAGCCCATCCCCGCCCGCAGGCCGCCCGCCAGCTGGTAGACCATCGCCGCCACGCTGCCCTTGTGCGCCACGCGACCCTCGATGCCCTCGGGCACGAGCTTGTCGGCGGCGCGGCCGCCTTCGAGGTCGAACTCGTCCTGGAAGTAGCGGTCGCGGCTCCCCCGGCGCATGGCGCCGATGGACCCCATGCCGCGGTACTCCTTGTAGCTGCGGCCCTGGGGCAGAATCAGCTCGCCCGGACTCTCGTCGGTGCCCGCAAAGAGATTCCCGATCATGGCGGAGCTCGCGCCGACGGCCAGCGCCTTGACGATGTCGCCGGAATACCGGATGCCGCCGTCGGCGATGACCGGCACATTGCGGCCGGCGGCGGCCCGCGCGCATTCCATGATGGCGCTGATCATCGGCACGCCGATGCCCGCGACGACGCGCGTGGTGCAGATCGACCCGGCGCCGATCCCCACCTTGACCGCATCCACGCCGGCGGCGATGAGCGCCTCGGTGGCTTCGGCGGTGGCGACATTGCCGGCAATGAGATCGGTGTCGGGAAACTCGCGCCGGATGCGCGCCACCATGTCGAGCACGCCTTGTGAGTGCCCGTGCGCGGTGTCGACCACCAGGACGTCCACACCCGCACTGACGAGCCCGTGGCCGCGCTCCATCGCGTCGCGTGCCACGCCAATCGCCGTGCCGCAGCGGAGGCGTCCGAGCGCGTCCTTGGATGCGTTCGGGTACTTGATCTGCTTCTGGATGTCCTTGACGGTGATGAGGCCCTTGAGACGATAGTCCCTGTCAACCACGAGCAGCTTTTCCACCTTGTGACGGTGGAGAATGGCGCGCGCCTCGTCCAGCGTCGTGCCCACCGGCACGGTGTGGAGCGGCGCCTTGGTCATCACCTGGTCGATCGGCCGGTTGACGTTCGTCTCGAAGCGCAGGTCGCGGTTGGTCAGGATCCCGACCAGCCGCCCTTCCTTGCTCCCGTCCTCGGTGATCGGCACGCCCGAGATCCGGTACTTCTTCATCAGCTCGAGCGCTTCGTGGATCCGGTTGGTGGGGGAGAGCGTGATCGGGTTGACGATCATGCCGCTCTCCGAGCGCTTCACCCGATCGACCTCCGACGCCTGCTCCTCAATGGAGAGGTTCTTGTGGATGACGCCGAGGCCCCCGTGCTGGGCCATCGCAATCGCCATGGTCGACTCGGTGACCGTGTCCATGGCGGCGCTGAGCACCGGAACGTTCAGCCGGATGTTGCGCGTGAGCCTCGTCGAGACGTCGACCTGTGCCGGCAGGACCGTCGAGTGCTGCGGCACCAGCAGGACGTCGTCAAAGGTCAGTGCGGTCGCGATGCCGGTCTCGGAGGAGGTGAGCGCCATGTCGTCAATCTTCAGTTCCATTGCAGTCGCCCCGCCTCCGTCATGCCGCCTGTCCGTGGCACTTCTTGAACTTCTTCCCGCTTCCGCACGGGCACGGGTCGTTGCGCCCGACCTTCGGCTCCTCGCGGCGAACCGTCTTGACCACGTCGTCTCCGCCGGTCCGGGCGGGCCGGGGGGATCCGCCGCCGAACGCGGGGGCCACGTCCGCGCCCGCCGGGCCGGCCGCGCGCGCCCCGGCGAACGCCGGCTCGGCGCTCGGATGGTTCATCGTGAGCGGCGTGGCGCGCCGCGCCACCGGCCGCGGCACGGGCGCCGATTCTTCGTTGAGCACGGGCCGCAGCATGAAGAGGTAACGGACGATCTCTTCCTCGATACGGCTCCGCATGTCCTGGAAGAGGGAAAAGCTCTCCTTCTTGTACTCGACCAGCGGATCGCGCTGGCCGTAGCCGCGCAGGCCGATGCCCTCCTTGAGATGGTCGAGCGAGTAAAGGTGGTCCTTCCACTGCGTGTCGACAATCTGGAGCATGATGTCGCGCTCCACCCGGCGGAGCAGATCCGGTCCGACAACCCCCTCTTTCTCCTCGTAGGCCGCCTTGGCGAGCGCCCAGATTGCGTCGGCGACTTCCGTCGAATTCTTCTCGTCGAGCGCGAGGCGTTCGAGCTGCTCCGGGTCGATTCCGAACACGCGGGAGACGTCGCGGATGAGCGCGGCGCTGTCCCACTCGGCCGGGTCGAGCTGCTTGCCGGCGAACCGCTCGACCTGCTCCTCGAGCACCTCCTCGGCGAGCGTCAGCAGGTACGCGCGCGTGTCGGCGAGTTCCTCCTCGGTCAGGTGGATACGGCCCTCGAGCACCTCGCGCCGGAGCGTGTAGACGCTCTCGCGCTGCTTGTTCATCACGTCGTCGTATTCGAGGAGGTGCTTGCGAACCGAGAAGTTCTGGGCCTCGACCTGTCGCTGCGCCCGCTCGATCGCCCGGCTCACCATGCCGTGCTCGATCGGAACGCCCTCTTCCATGCCGAGCCGCTGCATCAGCCCGGAAATCCGATCCGACCCGAAGATGCGCATTAGATCGTCTTCGAGCGAGAGGTAGAAACGCGACGAACCCGGGTCGCCCTGCCGTCCGGCGCGGCCGCGCAGCTGGTTGTCGATCCGGCGCGCTTCGTGGCGTTCGGTGCCGAGAATATGGAGGCCGCCGAGGCTCACGACGTCCTCGTGTTCCGCTTCGGTCTGGCGCCGGAAGTGGGCGAAGATACGCTCCCACCCGGCACGCGGCACCCGGAAGAAGCCGTCGATGTGGAAAAAGTAGACGAACTCCTCGTCGTCAACGAACTTCTCCTCGCCGCGCGGCAGCCGCTCGGCGAGCTCTTCGGCGATGGCCTGCTGCCGGGCCATGTACTCGGCGTTGCCGCCGAGCAGGATGTCGGTGCCGCGGCCGGCCATGTTCGTCGCAATCGTGACGTTGGCCTTGCGGCCCGCCTGCGCGACGATCTCCGCTTCCTGCGCGTGGTACTTGGCGTTGAGCACGACGTGCTTGATGCCGCGCCGCCGGAGGAGCGCCGACAACCGTTCGGACTTCTCAATCGAGACGGTGCCGACGAGCGTCGGCCGCCCCGACGCCTGCTGCCGCAGGATGTCCTCGACGATGGCTTCGAACTTCTCGCGCTCGGTGCGATAGACGAGGTCCGGTTCCTCGATCCGCTTCAGCGCACGGTTGGTCGGCACGACCATCACGTCGAGGTTGTAGATCTTGGCGAACTCGGCCGCCTCGGTCTCGGCGGTGCCGGTCATGCCGCACAGCGTGCCGTACTTGCGGAAGTAGTTCTGGAACGTGATGGTGGCAAGCGTCTGGTTCTCACGCTCGATCTTCACCTGCTCCTTGGCCTCGACCGCCTGGTGCAGGCCGTCGCTCCAGCGGCGCCCGGGCATCAGGCGTCCCGTGAACTCGTCCACGATGACGACGCCGCCGTCCTTGATCATGTAGTCGACGTCGAGCCGGAACAGCGTGTGCGCCCGCAGCGCCTGCTGAATGTGGTGGAGCAGCGGCATGTTGACCGGGTCGTACATGCCGCCCGATCCCGGGACGAGCCGGTGGCCCAGCATCTGCTCGGCTTTGGCCATCCCGGTTTCGGTCAGCGTCACCGTCTTGTGCTTTTCATCGACGATGTAATCGCCGGTCGACTCGAGCTGCTCGCGCTCTTCGGCCTTGACGTCGCCCCGCGTGACCGCGCCCTTCTTGAGCTTCGGGATGATCCGATCGACCTCGTAGTAGAGATCGGTGGATTCCTCTGCGGGGCCCGAGATGATGAGCGGCGTCCGCGCTTCGTCGATGAGGATGCTGTCCACCTCGTCCACGATGGCGTAGTGATGCCCGCGCTGCACCATCGAGCCGAAGTCGAACTTCATGTTGTCGCGGAGGTAGTCGAAGCCGAACTCGTTGTTGGTGCCGTAGGTGATGTCGGCACCGTACGCCACCTGGCGCTGCGCGTCGGTGAGCTCGTGCTGGATCACGCCGACCGTCATGCCGAGAAACCGGTAGATGCGGCCCATCCACTCGGAGTCGCGTCGCGCCAGGTAGTCGTTGACCGTCACGACGTGGACGCCCTTGCCGGCCAGCGCGTTCAGGTAGGCGGGCAGCGTCGCGACGAGCGTCTTGCCCTCGCCGGTCTTCATTTCGGCGATCTTGCCCTCGTGCAGCACCATGCCGCCGATCAGCTGCACGTCGAAGTGCCGCATGTTCAGCACGCGCTTGCCTGCTTCGCGCACCACGGCGAACGCCTCCGGCAGCAGCGTGTCGAGCGACTCGCCGCCGGCCACGCGGGTCCGGAATTCGCCGGTCTTCTCGCGCAGCTGCGCGTCGCTGAGCGTCTGAATCCGCGGCTCGAGCGCGCTGATCGCCCTCACGCGCGGCGCGAGGCGCTTCAGCTCGCGCTCGTCCTGCGTACCGATGACCTTGGCGAGGAGTTGGCCGATCATGACGCTCGTTGGTGGTTGGTGGCCGGCAGTTGACTACCGGCCACAAACGAACCAAGGGTGCATCTTTTGATTGTATCAGGCGCGGGGGCTAAAACCCCTCGCTCTACGGGTAACCTGCAGCGCGCACGCTTCAGCGTGCGCCAGCGCCTTAGCGGAGGGTCGGCTTCTGCGTGAGGAGCTGCAGCGGGTTGATCAGCCGGCCGTTGGCCGTCACTTCGTAGTGCAGGTGGTATCCGGTCGCGCGCCCCGTGGCGCCGACCTGGCCGATGATGTCGCCGCGCTGCACGCGCGCGCCCGGCTTGACCTGAAACTTGAGGAGATGGCCGTAGCGCGTCTCGAGGCCGAATCCGTGATCGATGACGATGAGGTTGCCGTAGGCCCCCTGGTAACCGACCTCGCGCACGGTGCCGGCGGCAGTGGCATACACCGGCTGGCCACGGTCGCCCGCGATATCGAGCCCCGCGTGGTAGTCGGGATCGCCGGTCATCGGATCCCGCCTGACGCCCATGCCCGACGAGAGCCAGCCGTACGCCGGCCACATCGAGGGCGTCGCGTTGGCGAGCGCGTTGCGGCGGTCGACGTTGCGCGCGAGCGCGTTCAGCCGATCCTGGAGCCCCTCGAGCAGCGTCCGCAGCAGCCCGAACGTGTCGTCCGGCGTGGCCAGCGCGGACAGCGTCCTCGCGTACGAGATCTGATCCTTGGCCGCGACCGACCCGCCGCCCATCGCGCGCGACTTCACGAGCGCCGGCAGCCGGTTCATCGCGCGCGCCAGATTCGGATCCAGCGCGGAGCGGGCGGAGAGATCGGAAATGGCGGCCTGCAGCGACTCGATCTGCCCGGCAAGCGCCTGCGTCGCCTCGCGGTAGTTGGCGTTCTCGACTTCCAGCGCCTCGTGGCTGTCGCGAAGCGCCGCCACGTCGCTCCACCCCTTCCACGCGGCCCCGAAGCCAATCAGAATCGGGGTGGCCAGCAGGACCGACAGCGCGATCGCCAGCGGCCGGACAGCCACCGTCGCCCGGCGGACAAGGCCGGAACTGCGATCAGCAACAAGAATCGTGTAACGCCGTGATGGCATCAGCAATATACAGAGCAAGTGGCCGCAAACAGGGGAGATCGGGCGGCGAATCAAGAGGGTAGCACAGCCATTACGATGGGTTCGACAAAAAGAATGGGCCAGGCGAACATGCGGCGAAGACAGGCCGACGCTGTCGTGCGGGTGGTCGGGGCCGCCGTCCTGTTCTCAACCGGCGGCGCCGCCATCAAGGCATCGGCGCTCCCGGGGATGGACGTGGCCTCGCTGCGGTCGGGCATCGCCGCCGCGGCGCTCCTGCTCTGGCTCCGCGGACGCGTGCAATGGTCCGCGCGGACGCTGGCCGTCGGGGCCGCGTATGCGGCCACGCTCATCCTCTTTGTCGTGTCGACGAAGCTGACCACTGCGGCCAGCGCGATCTTCCTGCAGTCGACGGCGCCGCTGTACATCGCCATCCTCGCGCCGCTCCTGCTCGGCGAGCGCCTGCGGCGCCGCGACCTCGCGTTCCTGGCGGCCGCCGGCGCCGGGCTGACGCTCTGCTTCGCCGGCCGGATCGACGCCACCCTCACGGCGCCGGACCCGGCCACGGGCAACCTGCTCGGCATCCTGTGCAGCCTGAGCTGGGCGCTCACGCTGCTGGGGCTGCGGTGGCTTGAACAGGCTCAGCCCGGCGCCGCTGTGAGCGCCGTCGTCGTGGGCAACCTCCTCGCGTTCTCCGTCGGCCTGCCGTCTCTCTGGCCGCTGCCCGCGGCGACCGCGGGCGACTGGGCCATGCTCGCGTATCTCGGCGTGTTCCAGATTGGATGCGCGTACGTGCTGCTGACCGGCGCCGTCGACCGCCTCCCGGCGCTGCACGTCTCGCTGCTCCTGCTCGTCGAGCCGGTGCTCAACCCGGTGTGGACGTGGCTGGTCCACGGCGAGCGTCCCGGCGCCTGGACGCTCGCCGGCGGCGCGATCATCATCGCCGCCGCGAGCGCGCAGGCCCTGTACGACGCCCGCACGCCGGAGTGATCTTCGCGCGCTTCGCGGCGACCTCCCTGGTTACTCCACCAGCCGATACTGCAGCGCCTCACCGACGTGCTCCGTGTCCACCACGTCTGACCCGGTGAGGTCGGCGACCGTGCGCGCCACCTTGAGGACGCGCTCGTAGCCGCGCGCGCTGAGGCCGAGCCGTTCGATGGCGGAGCGGAGGAGCGCCCGTCCCGCCGGCGTCGGCGTGCAGAAGCGCGACACCACCGAGCCGCGCAGGTCCGCATTCGTGCGTACCGTGAACCCGCCATACCGGCCGTGCTGCGTGCGCCGGGCGGCGGCCACCCGGTCCCGTACGAAGGACGTCGGCTCGCCGGGCTGCGTGTCGGCGATCGCCTGCACCGGTACGGCCGGAACCGGCACGATCAGATCGATGCGGTCGCGCAGCGGGCCGGAGATGCGCCCGCGGTACCGGGCAATCTGCGCCGGCGTGCAGCGGCACGCCCGGCGCTCGTCGCCCAGAAACCCGCAGGGGCACGGGTTCATCGCCGCCACCAGCACGAAGCGTGCGGGGAAAACCGCCGTGCGGGCGACGCGGGCAATCGTCACGCGGCCCTCCTCGAGCGGCTGGCGCAGGACCTCGAGGACGCGGCGATCGAACTCCGGCATCTCGTCCAGAAACAGGACGCCGTTATGCGCCAGCGAGATCTCCCCCGGACGGGGAATGGTCCCGCCGCCGACGAGCGCGATGTTCGAGATCGTGTGGTGAGGCGCGCGGAACGGCCGCGCCGGCAGCAGCCCCACGCCCGCCGGCAGCGTGCCCGCCACCGAGTGGATCGCCGTGCACTCGAGCGCCTCGTCAAAGGTCAGCGGCGGCAGGATCCCGTTCAACCGCCGCGCGAGCATCGTCTTGCCCGCGCCCGGCGGACCGCAAAGCAGGAGGTTGTGCCCGCCGGCGGCCGCCACTTCGAGCGCCCGCCGCGGCAGGAGCTGACCTCGAACTTCGGCGAGGTCCCCGTCGCCGGCGGCCGGCGCGCAGGCCGGCCGGATGGGTGACGCCGCCCGCTCTGCCCGCTCCGGGCTGTTCAGCGCCTCGAGCGCTTCAGGGAGCGACCGCGCGACCTGGACGTCGAGCCCGTCGACCACGGAGGCCTCGGCCGCATTCTGGGGCGGCAGCAGCAGGCGCCGCAGACCGAGGCGCCGGGCGGCAATCGCGATCGGCAGGACGCCGCGGACGCCGTTGATCGCGCCGTCGAGCGACAGCTCACCGAGCACGACGGTGTCGTCGATTGCACGGCGCGTCAACTGCCCGGAGCTGGCAAGCAGGCCGAGCGCAATCGGCAGGTCGAACGACGACCCCGCCTTGCGCACGTCGGCGGGCGCCAGGTTCACCGTGATGCGATGCGACGGGAAGGCGAAGCCCGAATTCCTGATGGCGGCGCGCACGCGGTCGCGGCTCTCCCGGACCGTCGCGTCAGGGAGCCCCACCATCGTGAAATGCGGCAGCCCGAACGACACGTCCACTTCGATCTGGACGGGGTAGGCATCCACGCCGAAGACGGCAGCGCTCCGCAGGCAGGCCAGCATGCCCCCCGAAGATGCAAGAACGCGGACCGGAGCCGCCGCGCGAAAAGCGCGGGAATTTCGCCCGGCGGTCCGGTGAGTACGCAGAAATTGCCACCTCACACTGGCTGGAACGCGTTCGGAACTGCACTCTCGCCTTGAGCTTGCGGGAGTCGAAGGTTATCCTCTTTGACGTGCTTGATGCCATCAAGAGCTTGACCGGCGGCAAGGCCAGGAAGCAGCGCGAAGAGCTGCAGGCCCTCATCAACACCGCGCGCGAAGAACGCAGCGCCCTGAGCACGATGCTGACCCAGGTCACAACGCGCAGCGCCAAACTCGTCGAGACCGGCAAGGCGCTCGAGGTGCTCGACCAGAAGGCGGGAGCCGCAACTGGTACCCTCGCCGCGCTGGCCCAGCGGCTCGGGGAGCTGGAGCGGCGGGCGGCGGTCCTTGCCGACGCGGAACAGCGGGTGCACGCGCTCATCGAGACGACCACTCGCGCCCAGCAGCAGGCCGAGAAACTGATCGCGCCCGATGGCGAGCTGGAGAAGCACCGGCACCAGGTGCAGCAGCTCTCGGCGCAGGCGGCCGACACCCAGTCGACCGTAGAGGCGCTGAAGCACGAGAGGGCGGCGCTCGAAGAGTTCAGGGACCAGCTCCGCCGCTGGCACGCCGAGCTGGACGGCGTCAGGCAGTCGGTCGACCGGGCCGTCGAGCTTCGCGGCGATCTCGAGCAGGTTCGGACATTCGCGGACCAGCTCTCCCAGGACTTCACACGGCTCCGTGACACGTCCCGCGATGCCCTGGAGGATTCCACCGCCGCGACCGAGGCGGTCCGCGAGGTCGAACGCAAGCTCAGCCGGCTCTCGCACCTCCAGGAGGCGAGCCGCGCCACCGAGGAAAAGCTGACCGCGGTCAACGCGCTCGCCGAGCACGTGAGCCAGAAAGCCCGCGCGCTCGACGCGCAGAAACACGTCATCGATCGCGCCGTCCTCGAAGCCAACCGCCTCAACGAGATGGTCTGGAACATGGACGCCCAGATCGCGAAGCTCGGCGAGGGACTCAAGCAGGCGGCCCGCAGCGAGGAGACCCTCGCGCGAATCGACGACATCGCGGCCGAGACCAGCTCGAAGCTCGACGCAGCCACCGCCATGCGCGACGAGTTCATGCGCGAGACCGCGCGCCTCGAGAAGGACGGCCACGCCGCGGTCGACGCGATGCGGGGGTACGTCGAACGGCTCGGCCTCGAGCGGAAGGAGTTCGAGGCGTTCGAGCAGCGCCTGGGCGACGCGGAGGGGGCCATTCAGGGCGCCGAGGAACGGATCGAGACGCTGGCGACGCGCGAGCGGCAGCTCTCCCATCTCCCGCAGCGCGTCGAGGACTTCAGCCGGACCTTCCAGACGCTGCTCGAACAGGCCGACGAGCTCGGCCGGAAGCAGGCGGGCCTCGATACGCTGCAGGCGCAGCTCGCGCAGGTGCAGGAGATGTCGGCGCGCGCCGTGGCGCAGGCCGAGAGCCTGCGCGAGAGCCGGGCCGACCTCGACAGGCTGCGCAAGGAGATTCAGGACTTCCATCAGAGCTACGCCGGCGCCGCGCAGCTGCGCGACCGCCTCGCCGCCGACCGGACGGCGCTCGAGACGTTCATGGAGCGCCTGTCCGGGTTCAGTGCCCACGTGCCGGGCCTCGAAGCGACCATGCAGGCGATCGTCGGCCGGATGGGTCAGATCGACGAAGGCATGCGCCACGCGACGCGCCTGAGCGACATGGCGGCCGAACTCGAAAGCCGCCTCGCCCGCGTGAACGAGCGGGTGCAGTTCGTCGACAGGCTCGAGGAGCGGTTGAACGGGCTCCACGCCATGGCGGCGGACGTCGATCAGAAGCTGGCGCTCCAGTTGACGCGCCGCACCGAGCTCGAGGCGCTGCACGCCCAGTGCGACGGCGTCATCGCCCAGGTCGTGGATGCCCAGCAGAAACTCGAAGGGGTGGCCGCGCTGCAGGGCAAGATCCTGCCGATGGACATCCGGATCAGCATTCTGCAGGACCGCGTCGACAAGACGGGCGACCGCGTCAGGCAGGTGCAGCGCGACGAGGCGGATCTCGCCGACCAGGAGGCCCGCCTGATCGCGCTCGCCGATTCCAGCCGAACGCTCGCAGACGAGACCGCCGGGCGGTTGCAGCAGATGCAAAACCTCAACAGCGAACTGACGCGTTCCGGTTCGGTCCGGGACGAGCTGATTGGCGAGCTGGCGCGGGTGCAGGCGCGGCAGCGCGAGGCGCTCGCGCAGACTGAGGCGGTCGAGGACCAGCTGCGCCGGGCCGAGGCCGTCTACCGATCGCTCGAGCAGCGCCGCTCGCAGCTCGCCTTCTCGGAAAAGAAGCTGACCGACGTCGAAGTAAAGATGGCCGCGCTCGTGCAGACGTCGGGCGCCATCGACGACAAGCTGCGCGGGCTGGCCGAGCGTGAAGCGGTCATCGCGAGCGTGCGCGAGGAGATCGAGACCATCCACGACATCAGCGCCAGAAGCCGCGCCGACCTGCAGCACGTGAGCGACCGGCGCGAAGAGGTCGCCGCGCTCCGGCGTCAGGTCGACGATCTCCTCGCCGCCGCCGCCTCGACCCAGGCGAGAATTGCCGCCATCGACGCGCGGCGCAGGGACGTCGAAGCCGTCCAGACGCAGGCGACCCTCATCGGCAACCTCCTCGCCGATCTGCGCGTCAATCTGGAAACCGTCAGCGAGCAGAAGGCGATGGTCGATCACCTCACCGAACGGCTCGACAACGTCCAGTTCGTGATGCAGGAGGCGCAGAACACGCTGCGGATGCTCGGCCAGGAGCGCGAACTCGCCGAGCGGATCGAGCAGAACATCCGGCAGCTGCGGGCGCGCACGGGCGGGGGACCGGAGGACGGGCGGCAGACGGCCTGAACCCGCGCACCGCTCCAGGCAGGCGACGCGGCGAGGCGAAGATCCACTGACCCAGTTCGACGGAGCCGAAAGCCCTCGTGGTGGAATGAGCACGCCTGCTCGCATACCCGCCGTCTTCATCTTCACCGGAGATTCAGGCACCGCCTACCGATACCAGAATGCCTTCCAGCCCGACGGAACGGTCGGGTTCCCCCACTTTGGAGCTATTGACACATCGAGTGCCTCTGGATATTTCTCCTGTCGAGATGCGCAATCTGCCGCGCCGTTCGCTTGCCCTTCCTGGAGGCCGGCCCAAGGGATGACACCCTGTGGGTGAAAGCGACAACGAGCCAGCGCGCGCACCCGTATGGCTCGCGGTCGTCGTCGGGACGTCGGGACTCCTCCTGCTGCTTCTCTGTCACAGCCTGTGGCGCACACCATTCGCGATCAGGGAGACGATTGCCCTCTTCGAGGACCTGGATCGAAACTCCCCCCTCCACTTCTTCGATCTCCAGAACGCGTACGTTCGGCCCCTGTTTTACGTCACGTTGTCCGCCATCTGGCACGGTGCGGGTTCGCTGAGCGCCGCCCTCGCGGCATATAAGCTGGTTCACATGGCGACCGTTGTCGCCCTCGTCGTCCTCTTCATCCGGCAGCTTCGGCCCCGCACTCTGGTTGACGCCGCAGCAACGATGGTCGCGGTCGCCGTGCTTGTCGGCCACGCCGGATTCCGCGACAACCTGGAGAACCTACCGCTGAACCAGATGATGTTCGTGATGATCCTCACGCTGGTCGTCTGGCACCTGTTGGAGCGCGAGTGGCGTCGCTGGCACGGGCCAGCGATCATCGCGCTCCTGCTCATCGCCGTCGGCTTCAAGGAACAGGGGCTTCTGATCGCGCCGCTTGTCGTGGCCGCCTGGTGGATGGGCGCACCTGGGGCGGGCCGTTGGGTCGCGGCTGTGACCGTCGGCGTCGCGGCCCTCTACCTGACGATGCGTCTGCTGAACACGGGGTCCTGGGCGGTGTTCCCGCAGAGAGTCGGTGTCGGCTTCACGACACTGTCCCCCGAGGATGCCATGGAGCGGTTTGGCGCCTTTCTGCCGTTGATCTACGCGTACAGCGTCGGGAGCACGGTGGCCAACGTCTTGTTCTCGGAGCCGACCGCTGGCGTGTTCAGCGTGGTCCGGCACATCAGCGAAGGGCGGCCGGCCCCGTGGGAGATCAACCAGCTCCTCTCATCCGTGGCGCTGACCGGCCTCGTGTCGTGGTGGGGTCTTCGCTCGCTCAGGCGGGACGCCGACGGCCGGTGGTCGCGCGCGTCGCGGCTGGCCATCGCGATGGTTATCGCGCTGGCCGGATCGGCAGCCCTCAGCTTCTCCTACACACGCGATCGCATGGGCGGCGTCGCTGTCGTGTTCTACGCGCTGGCGTCGTTCCACGCGCTGCGCGCTGCGGCCGGCTATGCCTCACAGCTGTCACGGACCAAGCTTATGGCAGCGAGCCTGGGGCTGATGCTGCTCGCTGGCGCTTGGCAGATCAGGGCGATCGGGACGATCGAGATTGCACGCGAGACGGCATCGAGCCACCGCAGGGAGTGGATCATCAGCCTCCAGCGACGGCGGCTGGATTTCGCCGATCGCCCGGTCTATCTGCGGATCCTCGAAACGATGGTCGAGCAGGGAACGGACCCATCGGCGGCTCACCGTACGCAGTACCCCCGATGGGTCGTCCGCCTGCTCGGGGAACAGGATGAACAACAGTGACGGGACACATGCGCACCCTGCAGTCGACTCGACGGTCTCATCTCGTCGCGCTGCTGATGGCGCTGCCTGCGTTGGCAGGCGGGCTCGACCTCGGTACGATCGAGACACGAAGGCTGGTGCTCCTCGCACTTCCGCGCCAGGCGGCATCGTCGCCGGCCTCGCTGGAGGACGCCATAGAGAATGCCTCTGTGGAAGGCGCCTATGCCGTCATCGCCGCGGGGCACGATCCGAATGAGGCCCTTGGGTTCAGTCACCCCGTACTGACCGGTGGGCGCGCCATCGTCAGCACGCCATTGCTCCTCGCCGTCGCGAAGCGCGACCGGGACATGGTGAGTATGTTCTTGGGCTTCGGAGCCCTCGCGGATCTGCCGCGCACCCGCCTCGCCGCATGCCTGGCCGACGTCCTCGGTGACGCCGAAATCGCCCGAGTCATCCGCGAGGCCGCGGCTGAGAAGCGTAAAGAGTGTCCGGCGCTCGAATCGGGAGCGCCGCCGCTCGAGTCCATCAGCGTCTTGGCGATGAAACGGTGATCGGCCATCGCTCGATATTTCGTGGAGGGCGACGCCGCCCTGACTAGTCCGTGGCCGTCGCGCTGGTCGTCAGGATCCGGAGCCGCTGGCCAACCTGAATCGCGTTGGTGCTCAGCCGGTTCCAGCTCTTCAGCGAGGCCACCGTCGTCCGGTGCAGCCTCGCGATCGAGGACAGCGTATCGCCGCGCCTGACGCGATAGGTCCGCGACGCGGGGGCAGGCGGCGCCACGCGCGGCGCCCGCTCGCTCGCGCTCGCCACGTCGGCTGTGGCGCGCTCGGCGGCAGGCGGCGCCGGCGTCTCGGGTCGCGACGCCAGCAGGACCGCCGGCGCGCGGGGAATCATCAACCGCTGGCCGGCCGCGAGCCGCGCGCGGGCCGACAGGTAATTCGCCTCGGCCAGATCCGCCCGGCTGACTTTCAGCTTCTTCGCGATCGACAGCAGCGTTTCACCCTTCTTGACGACGTGCCAGTTGAGGGGCGCCAGCTCGTCCGGGTCGGTCTGCGCGAGCTGCGCGCGCACCAGCTCCGCCGTGCCTTCGGGCACCTTCAAGTCGTACTCGGTCGCGCGCACCGGCGTCGTCCACCGGCGCAATTCCGGGTTCAGCTCCTGGATCGTCTGAATCGGCGTCTCGATCCATTCCGCAATCCGACGCAGATCCACTGCCGTCGGCAGCGTGACCGTCTCGAACCGCGGCGGCTCGAGCGGCGCAGCCTCCAGCCCGTACTGCGCGGGGTTGCGGGCAATGACGATGGCGGCCAGGATGAGCGGCACGTAGTCGCGCGTCTCACGCGGCAGATAGCGGCTCGACGCCGCCAGCTTCCAGAAGTCGGTGCGCCCCGACCGCTTGATCGCGCGCTGGATGCGCCCGGGGCCCGCGTTGTACGACGCCAGCGCCAGGTGCCAGTCGCCGTCGAACGCGTCCCGAAGCGTCTTCAGGTACCTGGCGGCAGCACGGGTGGCTTTCTCGGGATCGGCCCGCTCGTCGATGTACCAGTCGTGCCGGAGACCGTTCTCGAGCGCCGTCCCGCGCATGAACTGCCAGATGCCCCGGGCCCTGGCGCGCGACAGCGCGGTCGGCTTGAACGCGCTTTCGACAAGCGGCACGTACGCCAGGTCGAGCGGCAGCCCCTCGGCGCGGAAGATGTCCTGGATCATCGGCAGGTACCGGATGCCGCGACTGAGCCCCTCCTCCAGGAACGACTTCAGCCGGCCAGTGAAGAGCTGCACGAACGACAACACCCGGGCGTTCAGCGGAATGTCGATGTCGTGCGCGCTCGACTCGAGGTCGGCCGCTACGGTCTGCGCCGTCTCGGGCGTGGGCGACGGCGCCTCGAAGGTCGAGAGCGCGAGCAATTCGTCGATCGTCGCCGATTCAGAGCGCTGCTCCTCGAAGCCGTCACCCTGGGCGAGTGCGGTCACCTCGTAGGCGCTGATCCGCTCGACGAGGCGGTCGAAGTGCTCACGAAGCTGCGGCTCGGTCCGCCCGCCGTACGGCGATTCGAGGAGCACTTCGAGCGCGCGATTGAACTCGGTCCGTGCCGTCTGGAGGTGGCCGAGCCGCAGCTCGCGTTCGCCGGTTTCAAAATGCACCGTGGACACGGCGATCAGTTCGAAAACCGGATCGACCTGCGGAACGGATGGGGCTGACTCAACCGGAGCGACAGGGGCGGGGAGGCTGGCGACGCTCGCGACCGGCGCGACCTGTGATGGCGTCCCCACCCGGGCTGCGCAGGCGGTCAGGAGTGTCGCCACGGCGCAGATGACCCCGGTCTGGGCGAGGCGCGCGCTCGGCATCGGGCGCTACTCTACCATTCCGAGCGATCGAGGGTCAACAATAAGTCCAGTCCGCTCACCAGTTATGGCTGATCAACGGGGCCCTCCCGCTTCGACAAACACGCCATGCGTCTCGCCCAACTCGCGTGCCGCCGGCGTCACGATGGTCCGTTCGTCGATAAGGAGTGTCCGGCCCGCTTTCATCGCAACGCGCACGTCCTCTTCGCACACGAAGGGGACCGGTGTCGCGTGGGGAGCCGCCGCGGGCGTCGGCTCTCTGGCCGCGGCGTGTGAAATTCCGCGCGAGGCCAGGAACTGATCGATGCGCGCGGCGAGTGCCTCGACCGGAATACCGGCCGGCGCCGGGCGATCGGGCACCCGCGGCAGAGCCGGGGCAGCGGCGCCGCGAGACACCGCACCCGCGTCGGAAGCGGGGGCCGCCGGGCGGACTTCGTAGGCAAGGCGCTTGATGTTGAGCAGGTGGCGCGGCGAAATGTTGTCGGAGGTGATGTTGCCGCCCCAGCCGCCGCAGCCGAGCGTCATCGCCGGGTCGAGGCCCGTGGTCAGGCCGATCGACCCGTGGGTGGTTGGCGTGTTCACGCAGATGCGGAACGCCGGCTTCCTGAGTCCGAACTGAAGAATGACGTCGTCATTCTTCGAGTGGATGGACATGGTGTGGCCCATCCCGCCGTAGCGGAGGATCTGGATGCAGCGCTCGCACCCCTCGCGCCAGTCCCTCACGACGTACCACGAGAGGATCGGCGCCAGCTTTTCAATCGACAGCGGATGCTCCCGTCCGACGCCCGGGAGCGGTGCAATCAGGACGCGGGTGCCGTCCGGCGCCGCCAGGCCAACCTTCTGCGCGATGACGGCAGCCGACTTGCCGACCAGGGCAGGATTCGGCAGCCGCTGCGGCGTCACAAACACGGACCCGAGCGCGTCGATCTCGGCCGCGTTCATGAAGTAGGCGCCCTGCGCCGTAAATTCACGCCGGACCTCTTCGGCCACCGCCTCGTCGACGACGACGGAATTCTCCGAGGAGCAGAGCACGCCGTTGTCGAACGTCTTGCCGGTGATCACGTCGCGAACGGCCTTTCTGAGATCGGCCGTCCGCTCGATGTAGGCGGGCGCGTTGCCGGGCCCGACGCCGTAGGCGGGCTTCCCGGCGCTGTACGCCGCGCGCACCAGCCCCATCCCTCCGGTCGCGAGGATGACGGCGACGTCCCGGTGCTTCATCAGCTCCTGCGTGCCCTCGAGCGTGACGGTCTTCATCCAGCCGATGCTGCCGGAGGGCGCGCCCGCGCGCGCCGCCGCCTCCGCCATGAGCTCGACGGTCCGGGTAATGCACCGGACCGCCGCTGGGTGCGGGCTGATGACGATCGCGCAGCGCGCCTTGAGCGCGATGAGCACCTTATAGATGGTGGTCGACGTCGGATTGGTTGACGGGACGATGGCCGCGACGACGCCGAACGGCTCGGCGATCTCAACGATCTTCCGGTCCTCGATCCGGTTGATCACGCCGACCGTGCGAAGGGGGCGGATGAACTCGTAGACGCGGCGCGACGCGAACAGGTTCTTCTGGATCTTGTCGGCAACGACGCCGTAGCCGGTTTCCTCGACCGCCAGCCGCGCCAGCGCCTCCGCGTGCGGCGTCACGGCGTCGGCCATCGCCGCGACGAGGGCGTCGATCTGCGCCTGGGAGAGTTCGGCGAGCTGAGCCTGGGCCTGCCGGGCGGCGCGCGCGCGCGCCCGCGCCTCCGCGACGGAATCGAGATCGTGATCGGTATGCCTCGAGGCGCTCTCGACCGCCATGGGCTATGACTTGGGGAGAATCTTCTCCACTTCGGCGTGCGGCCTGGGAATGACGTGCACCGCCACGAGCTCGCCGACGCGCCGCGCGGCGGCCGATCCGGCGTCGGTGGCCGCCTTGACGGCGCCGACGTCGCCGCGGACGAGCACCGTGACGTAGCCGCCGCCGATGTATTCCTTGCCGATCAGCACGACATTGGCCGCCTTCACCATCGCGTCGGCGGCTTCAATCGAGCCGATGAGCCCCTTGGTCTCCACGAGTCCCAGTGCATCGGCGGCCATCGAGGTGAACTGTAACATGAATGGAGGCCGTCCCCGGGTTATCATTCGGCAAACAATGATCCGCACATTCGCTCCTGCACTGGCCTTGCTGCTGCTGGCCGGCGTGGCCCCGGCCTGTTCTCGCGGCGGGGACGCCGGGGTGCCCGTCGCCGCGCCGACCGTCACGCTGAGCAAGACCGCCGCGGCCATCGGCAGCCCGATGGAGATGACGTATCGCTTTGCCGTGGCGCCCGAGGCGCCCGTCCTGACCGAGGACTACTGGGTGTTTGTGCACTTCGTCGACCGCGATGGCGAGCTGATGTGGACCGACGACCACGAACCGGCGACACCGACGCGCCAGTGGAAAGCGGGCTCCACCATCGAATACACGCGCCCGATGTTTGTTCCGAAGTTTCCGTACGTCGGGCAGACGACGGTCGAGATTGGCCTGTTCTCGCCGACCACGGGCGAGCGGCTTCCGCTGGCCGGCCCGACCGGGGGCCAGCGTGCCTATCGCGTCGCCGCCTTTGAGATGCGGCTCGACAGCGACGCGCTGGTCGTCGTATTCAACGACGGCTGGTACGACACGGAAGTCTCCGCCGAGGGCGCGGGCCACGAGTGGCAGTGGTCGAAGAAGGAGGCAACGCTCTCGTTTCGAAACCCGAAGCGCGCCGTGCGCTTCTACCTCCAGGCGGACCAGCCGGCGGCCGCCTTCGCCGAGCCGCAGCAGGTCGAAGTTCGCCTCGGGGCGGCCGTGGTCGACCGCTTCGCGCTCGCGCCCGGTCCTCCCGCGCTGCGGCAGGTCCGGATTGCTGCCGACCAGCTGGGCCCGGCCGACACGGTCGCGGTGACCATTTCGGTCGATAAGACGTTTGTGCCGGCGTCGCTGCCGGCGCTCAAGAGCACCGACCCCCGCGAGCTGGGTGTCCGCGTCTTCCGGGCCTTTGTGGAGCCGAACTAGCCTGCAGTGGGCAGTGGGCAGTCGGCAGAGGGCAGGTGAGGGGGCGTTCACGGTTCTGCGCTGGACCCGGCTGCGCGATGGTCCCGGCGGTCTAAGGGTCAGGGACTGACTGCGTATGCCACACTGGTACGATGGAATTCCGCTGTAGGCTGGGCACGGCGGGGGGCGACATCGTCGAGGGCGTCTACGTCGCCGACAGCGAGCTGCATCTTCGCAAGGAGCTGGAGGAGAAGGGGTTGTATGTCCTCTCGCTCCGGCGTCGCGGAGGAGTGCCGGCGCTGGCGCTCGGGGGCAGGCAGCGCCGCCGCATCTCGCGCGATGAATTCCTCGTCTTCAACCAGGAGCTGGCGACGCTACTCAAGGCCGGCATGCCGCTCGTGCAGTCGCTGGACATCCTGCGGCAGCGGGTGGCCAATCCGACCTTCAAGGCCGTGCTCGACGGCGTGCACGAGAAGGTCAAGGCCGGGACGTCGCTGTCGGACGCCTTCGCCGAGCATACGGGCCTCTTTCCGCCGGTCTATGCGGCCTCGCTGATGGCGGGCGAGCGGAGCGGCAACCTCGACGCGGTCATCCGGCGCTATGTCGCCTACGAGAAGATCATCGGGGCGGTGAGGCGCCGGACGATTGCCGCGCTGATCTACCCGGCCATCCTCGTGGTGATGATGATCGTGCTGGTCGGGATCATCGTCGTGCGGGTCGTGCCCGCCTTCTCCAGTTTCTACGATAACTTCGGCCGCGAGCTGCCGCTGTCCACGCGCATCATCGTCGGCATCTCGAGCGCCATCACCGGACACATCGGCGCGATCGTGCTGGCCGGCGTTGCCGCGATCGGGTCGGTCGTCTGGTGGGTCGGGCGGCCCGGGCAGCGCGAACAGGTCGATCTCCTGCTGCTCGAGGTGCCGTGGCTGGGCCACACGGTCCGCAAGTTCGCCACCTCGCAGCTCGCGCGGACGCTCGCGACGCTGATCGGCGGCGGCATACCGCTGGTGCACGCGCTGGAGATCTCGGGCGGGGTGATGACCAACCGGCATCTCGGCACGGAGGTACGGGCGGTGATGCAGCGGGTACGCGAGGGCGAGAGCTTCGCCAGCGCGCTGCGGGCGCGCGGGATCTTCCCCGACGTGGCGGTGAAGATGGTGGAGGTGGGCGAGTCGACGGGCGCGCTGCAGGAGATGCTGAACAGCCTCGCCGATTTTTACGACGAGGAGATCGAGACCGAAGTGGGGCGGTTTATCACGCTCATCGAGCCGATCATCCTCGTGATCATGGGCGTGGTGATCGCGGCGGTGGTGCTGGCGCTGTACATGCCGCTCTTCGAGCTCAGCTCGGTCATGGGGGGATAGATCGGTGACCGCAGTCGACCCGAGCAATCTCGTACAGACCGCCGAGGACTACACGGCGGAAGTGGCGCGCGTACGGTCGCTCGCCGAGCGCTACCGGCTGGAGTTCGTCGACATGGACGACTTCCGGATCGACCAGGAGCTGTTCCGCACGATCCCGGCCGATCTCATGCTGCGGTACGGCTTCGTGCCGTACCGCCGCGACGGCAAGGCCCTCGTGATCGTCGTCTCGGATCCGACGGACCTGCCGATGCTCGACGAGCTCAGCATCGTGCTCGGCACGCCCGTCCGGGTCACGGTCGGCGCCCCGTCCGCCATCCAGTCGATCCTCAAGAAGAGCGAGAGCTCCCAGCGCGTCCTGGAAGAGGCGACCGAGGGCTTTCAGCTCCAGGTCCTCAAGGACGACGAGGGCGCCGAGGAGAACCTCACCGTCGAGCGGCTCACGAGCGACATCAGCCCGATCATCCGGCTCGTCGACTCCACGATCTACACCGCGATCCAGCGGCGCGCCAGCGACATCCACATCGAGACGGGGGACGACGCGGTCCACGTGAAGTACCGCATCGACGGCGTGATCCAGACCGCGATGCGCCCGATCGCCAAGCAGTTCCACAGCTCGATCATCTCGCGCGTCAAGGTCATGGCCGAGCTCGACATCGCCGAGAAGCGGGTGCCGCAGGACGGGCGCTTCAAGGTGCGGATGCCCGGGAAGACGATCGACTTCCGCGTCTCGATCATGCCGAGCGTGCACGGCGAGGACGCGGTCATCCGGATCCTCGACAAGGAGTCTATCAGCGAGCAGTTCACCGAGTTGAAGCTCGACATCCTCGGCTTCCCGGACGAGGAGCTGAAGCGGTTCCGCAAGTACATCCGCGAGCCGTACGGGATGGTGCTCGTGACGGGCCCCACCGGCTCGGGCAAGACCACGACCCTCTACGCCGCGCTGTCGGAGATCCGCTCGGTCGAGGACAAGATCATCACCATCGAGGACCCGGTTGAGTACCAGTTGAGCGGCATCACGCAGATTCCGATCAACGAGAAGAAGGGGCTGACGTTTGCGCGCGGCCTCCGGTCGATCCTGCGGCACGACCCCGACAAGATCATGGTGGGGGAGATCCGCGACCCGGAGACCGCGCAGATCGCCATCCAGTCGGCGTTGACGGGTCACCTGGTCTTCACCACCGTCCACGCCAACAACGTGGTGGACGTCCTCGGGCGGTTTCTGAACATGGGGGTCGAGCCGTACCAGTTCGTGTCCGCGCTCAACTGCGTGATGGCGCAGCGGCTCGTGCGCCTCATCTGCGCCCACTGCAAGCGGGCCGTCCGCGTCGAGCGGAAGAGCCTCGAGGAATCCGGCATGGACCCCGCGCTGGCCGAGACGCACCGGTTCTACGAGGGCGCGGGGTGCATGGAGTGCGGCGGCACGGGGTTCAAGGGCCGCACGGCGATCTGCGAACTCCTCGACCTCTCCGACCCCATCCGTGAGATGATTCTGGAACGGCGCCCCACCTCGGAAGTCAAGAAACTGGCGCGTGACGAAGGCATGCGCTTCCTCCGCGAATCCGCGGTCGAAAAAGTGCTGCTCGGCCAGAGCACGCTGCGCGAGATCAACAAGGTGACCTTCGTCGAATGAGCATCACGTCCTGGCTTGCCAGCCCGCCGCCGGATGCGGCCGTGGAGATCGCGCCGGCGCGCGTGTCGGCGGCCGCCATGATGACTCGTGGCGACCGGCCCACGATTCAGGCGTACGCCGCCGAAGCGCTCCCCGCCGGCGCCGTCGCCGCGTCCCTCACCACACAGAATGTCGTGGACCGCGCGGCGGTGGCGGCCGGCGTGCGGACGGTGCTCTCCCGTCTCGGCACGCGGCCGCGGCGCGTGGCGCTCATCATTCCAGACCTCGCGGCGAAGGTCTCGGTCATCCGCTTCGACCACGTGCCGGCGCGCCACGATGACCTCGATCAACTCGTCCGCTGGCAGGTCCGGAAGGCCGCGCCGTTTCCGATCGAGGACGCGTGCGTCACCTACACCCCTGGCGCGCGCGGCGCCGACGGCAGCGGCGACTTCGTCGTGGCGCTCGCACGGCACGACGTGGTGCGCGGGTACGAGGAGGCGTGCGCCGATGCGGGCGTGTACGCCGGCCTCGTCGACCTCGCCACGTTCTCGGTCGTCAACCTGGCGCTGGCGTCGGCCCGCACGGACGGGGGCGACTGGCTCGTCGTGCACATGCGCCCCGAGTACACGTCGATCGCCATCGTCCGCGCGGGCGATCTCATCTTCTTCCGCAACCGGCCGGACGACGACGACGAGACCCTCGCCGACGTCGTGCATCAGACGGTGATGTACTACCAGGACCGCCTGGCCGGGCGGGGCTTCGCCCGCGTGCTGCTCGGCGGCAGCGGACGCGCTGCCGGCGCCGTCGCACACGCGCGGCAGAGTCTCGAGGAGCGTCTCGGAACGGCGGTGGAGGCGATCGACCCGACGGGCGCGGCGATCGTGCCGGATCGCCTGACTGCGACGCCCGACCTGATGGACGTGCTGGCGCCGCTCACCGGCATGCTGCTGCGGACGCGCGCCGAGGGCGTGCGCACCTGATGCTGCGGACCAATCTCGCCACCCGCCCGTTCTACAACGTCCGCGCGGTGCAGATCGGACTGGGCGCGGCCATCGCGGTTGTGGTCGGCGTCACCGTATTCAACGCCGTGGAGATTGGACGGCTCAGCGCCAGCCAGTACACGCTCGGCGCCCGCGCGGCGCAGGCGGAGCGCGACGCCGCCCGGCTGCGGGCCGAGGCCGTCCGCATCCGGGCGCAGATCGATCCGCAGGAACTCCAGGTGGTCGCCAGTGCCGCCAGGGAAGCGAACGCCATTATCGACCGGCGCGCGTTTTCCTGGACCGACCTCTTCGCGGAGTTCGAGGCGACGCTCCCGCCCGACGTCCGCGTCACCACCGTGCAACCCAGGCTCGACCGCAACAGCTTCATCATCGCCGTCGGCGTCGAGGCGCGCCGCTCGGAGGATCTCGACGCCTTTATCGAGGCACTCGAGGGGCGCGGCGCGTTTCACAACGTGCTGTCGGTTCAGGAACAGACGACGACGGCCGGTCTGCTGCAGGCCGTCGTGGAGGGTGTGTACATCCCGCCCTCCGGCCAGGGTGCCGCCGCGCCCGCTCCGGGAGCGGCCCCGTGACGGACATGCTGCGCGGCCTCGCGGTCCTCCGCCGAGCCGTCGCGGAGCACCGCCGGCTGGTCATCGTCCTTGGCGCGGCCTTGCTCGTCAACGCGCTGGTGTACGGGCTGGTCGTGTACCCGCTGGCGGACCGCGTCGCCAACGTGACCGAGCGCGACCAGGCCGCCGAAGGCGCGCTGGCGGAGGCGCGCGCCGATCACGCACAGGCGTCGGGCACGCTCACCGGGAAGTCGCGCGCGGCGGCCGAACTGACGACCTTCTACCGCGAGGTGCTGCCGCAGGATCTCCCCGGCGCCCGGCGGCTGACCTACCTGCGCCTGGCCCAGCTCGCGCGCGAATCGGATCTCGAGTATCGCCGCGCCACCTACTCGCCGGTCGTCGATACCGGCAGCACGCTGACGCGCCTGCAGATTCAGATGGTGCTCTCCGGCACCTACGCGGACATGCGCGCCTTCATCTACCAGCTGGAAACGGCCGCCGAGTTCGTGGTGATCGACAACGTGCAGCTGGCGGAAGGCGCCGACGGCAACGCATCGCTTGTGGTCACGCTCGATCTCTCCACCTACTTCCGGGGTCCGGCGCAATGAGACTGGGGGATCGACGCGTGATGCTGGCCGGGGCCGCAGGGGGCGCGATCCTGCTCGCGGCGGTGATGGCGGGGCGGAACGGCGAGGCGCCGCCCCCACCGCCCTCGGCGCGCCCGGCGCGCCCTGCCCGCGCGCCGGGCGGAGCAAATGCAGCCGCCGCCCAGGCGCCGCTGACGGATGTGAGACTGGAGCTGCTGCGCCACGAGCACGCGACGCTCGAGGAGCCCGCGCGCAATCCGTTCCGCTTTCAGGCGCGACCGGCGCGGCCGTCGGCGCGCCCTGCAGGGGCGGCCGCGCCGCCCGCGTCAGCCGCCGCCCCGG
>JACQZV010000040.1 GCA_016213695.1 Acidobacteriota bacterium
GGATGCGTGTCGAACCGCCGACGAGCACCACTTCGTCAATCTTCGACGGCTCCAGGCCCGCATCGGCGAGCGCCTGCTTCGTGGGACCGACCGTCTTCTGCAGCAGATCGTCAACGAGCTGCTCGAACTTCGCCCGCGTCAGCTTCATCTGCAGGTGCTTCGGGCCGGTCTGGTCCGCGGTAATGAACGGCAGGTTGATGTCGGTCTCCATGACCGTGGAGAGCTCCATCTTGGCCTTTTCCGCCGCCTCCTTCAGGCGCTGAAGCGCCATCCGGTCCTTGCCGAGATCGATGCCGTCGCTCTTTTTGAACTCCGCGATGATCCAGTCGATGATGCGCTGATCGAGGTTGTCGCCGCCCAGATGCGTGTCGCCGTTGGTGGCCTTGACCTCGACGACCCCCTCGCCGACCTCCAGAATCGAGATGTCGAAGGTGCCGCCGCCGAAGTCGTAGACGACAATGGTCTCGTCCTTCTTCTTGTCGAGCCCGTAGGCGAGCGCGGCCGCGGTCGGCTCGTTGACGATGCGCATCACCTCGAGGCCGGCAATCTTGCCCGCTTCTTTCGTCGCCTGGCGCTGCGCGTCATTGAAGTACGCCGGCACGGTGATGACCGCCTTGGTGACCGGCTGGCCGAGATACTCCTCGGCGGCCTGCTTGAGCTTCTGCAGCACCATCGCCGAAATCTGCGGCGGCGCGTATTCCTGGTCGCCGATCGTCACCCGCACGTCGCCGTTCGGAACGGCCACGACGCGGTAGGGCACCATCTTCATCTCCTCGCTGACTTCGTCGTAGCGGCGACCCATGAAGCGCTTGATCGAGAAGACCGTGTTTTCCGGATTGGTCACCGCCTGGCGCTTGGCCACCTGGCCGACGAGCCGCTCGCCCGTCTTCGTGAACGCCACCACCGACGGCGTCAGCCGGCTGCCTTCAGGATTGGTGATGACGACGGGTTCGCCGCCTTCCATGACAGCCACGACCGAGTTGGTCGTGCCGAGATCGATGCCGATGATTTTGCTCATGTCGTCGGTCCTTGGCCTGCCGGATGATCTCACCCGGTCGTTTAGCTTGTGCTTATTATTAAACCTGAGTGCTCTCTATTCAACCTGGGTGCCGGATCTACTCGACCTGCAGGGGCTAAGGCTCAGCCGTTCAGGAAGTTGCCGCTGCTATACTGATTCGGACGCATGAAGGGGCCAGACACGTCGTCCCCGCCGCCGCCCGGGCGTCAGCGGGTCGTGATTCGCGTCGCCCGCCGGGCGGGGCTGGTCGCGCTGTTCCTTGTGGCCGCGCTGCTCGGCACGCTGAGCGGGGTGCTGTTCGCCTACAGCGACGACCTCCCCCAGATCAGCGCCCTCGACTCGTACCAGCCGAACACCATCACGCGGCTCTTCGCGCGTGACGGGCGGGAGATCGGTGAATTCGCCACCGAGCGGCGCGTCGTCATCGACTACGACCGGATCGCGCCGGCGCTGCGCCAGGCGCTCATCGCCAGCGAGGATGCCGACTTCGAGCAGCACTTCGGGCTCAGCGTGTCGCGCATCGTCATCACTGCCCTCAAGGACCTGCTCTACGGGCAGCGGGCGGGCGCCAGCACGATCACCCAGCAGGTGGCGCGCATGCTGTTTCTGTCCGACTACATGCGCGGCGGCGTCTTCGAGCGATCCTTCGAACGCAAGATCAAAGAGGCGATCGTCGCCGTCCAGCTCGAAAAGCGGTACACCAAGCGCGAGATTTTCACCTTCTACGCCAACCACGTCACGATGGGGCACGGCGCCTATGGGGTTGAAGCGGGCGCGCAGCTCTATTTCAGCAAGCCCGCGAAGGACCTGACGCTCGACGAAGCCGCCACCCTCGCCGCCGTCGTCCAGACTCCCGCGCGGCTCAGCCCGTTCGTCAACCCGGACCAGACCCTCGCGCGGCGCAACAACTACGTCCTGCCCCGCATGGCGGACGAGGGATTCGTCACCAAAGCGGAGGCGGACCAGGCGGCCGCCCGGCCGCTGGAACTGCGGGGCCAGCCGACGCCGGACCGATCGATCGCGCCGTATTTCGTCGAAGACATCCGCAAGGTGCTCGAACAGCGGTACGGGGCCGAAGCGCTGTACGAGGCGGGCCTGCGCGTCCAGACGACGCTCGACGCGGACCTGCAGCAGGCGGCCAATCTGGCCATCGATCGCGGGCTGCGCCGGGTGGACAAGCGGCGCA
The DNA here is from genome assembly GCA_016213695.1 of Acidobacteriota bacterium. Lineage (GTDB taxonomy): Bacteria > Acidobacteriota > Vicinamibacteria > Vicinamibacterales > UBA2999 > DATCJA01. The sequence goes on from JACQZV010000040.1 coordinate 2,205, forward strand.
GCGGCTACCGCCGCCCGGCGCGGAATGTCGTGGCCGACGGGCGCCAGACCGACCGCGTCACGCTGCCGCGGTGGTCGCAGCCCGTCCGGGTCGGAGACATCGTGCCGGCGGTGGTCACCTTCGTCCCCCCGCGCGGGACGAGCGGCGCCGCGCGCATTCGCATCGGCCCGCACACGGTGACCGTACCGCCCGCCGCGTACGCCTGGACCCGGCGGTCCTCGGCGGCGGACCTGTTCCGCGTCGGCGATCTGATCGAGGTCGAGGTGCGCGAGATGCGCGAAGGCGCGCCGCAGGTGGTCGCGCTGGAGCAGCCGCCAGAGCTCGAGGGCGCGCTCGTCGCCATCGACAACCGCACCGGTGAGATCCGCGCCATGGTGGGCGGCTTCAGCTTCGAGCGCAGCAAGTTCAACCGCGCCACGCAGGCGCGCCGGCAGCTCGGCTCGACGTTCAAGCCGATCGTGTACACGACGGCGATCGACCGCGGCTTCACGCCGGTCTCGACCTTTGTCGACGCGCCGATCTCACTCGAGGCCGGTCCGAACCAGCCGCCCTACGAGCCGATGAACTACGACCGGAAATTCGAGGGGACGGTCACGCTGCGCCACGCCCTCGAGGATTCGCGGAACATTCCCGCCGTCAAGGCGATGCTCGAAGTCGGGCCGCAGCAGGTGGTCAGCTATGCCGCGCGGTTCGGCTTCACGGGTCTGTCGCCGTTTCTGTCGCTGGCGCTCGGCTCGGCCGAAGAAACCCTGCTCGATACCACCGCGGCCTACACCGTGTTCCCCAATCAGGGCGTCCGCATGAGGCCGTACGCCGTGACGACCATCGCCGACCGCGACGGCAACATCCTGGAGCAGAACCGGCCGGACGCCCAGGAAGCCATCCGCGCGGACACGGCGTTTGTGATGACGAGCCTGCTGCGGGGCGTGATCCAGCGCGGCACCGGCGCCGCGGCCGGCGCCCTTGACTGGCCGGTCGCCGGCAAGACCGGCACCGTGGACGACTATACCGATACCTGGTTTCTCGGCTTCGACCCGAACATCACGGTCGGCGTGTGGGTGGGGTACGACGAGAAGAAGCCGATTGGCGGGGCGAGCATGGGCGAGACCGGCGCGACGGCCGCGCTCCCGATCTGGATGGAGTTCATGCGCGCGTACATCGACCTGCGCGGCGACCGCGGCAATCCTCCCGCGTTCGAGCCTCCGGGCAATATCGTGTTCGTGACGCTCGGCGACGGCGCCACCGAGGCGTTCATCAACGGCACGCAGCCGCAGGGCGCGGCGGCCATTCCGGCGTCGGAATAGGCTTCGGGCCTCAGGCTTTACGCATTCGCGCGCTGACGACCCGGCCCACGACAAGCGCAGCGACGATGAGCGCGAGGCCGGCGCCCGTCCACATGAGCGTCTCCCACGGGTAGAAGAACCCCGCAAAGATCAGGGGAATCACCAGAATAGAATTCAGTCCGAGGATCGACCATCCACCCTCGGCACTGATGAAATCGCCGGAATCGCCGAATAGCGCGCGCAACATCCTGACTTCCTCCTCCTGGCCCGACCGGGGGCCTGGGTCTGATTAGACGTCGTCAAGGCACAAGGCACAAGGCACAAGTCACAAGGATTGTGACGTGTTCAGGGAAACAGCGGTGGCGCGGTGCGGCGGCGGGTCGCCTGCTCGAACGCGTAGGCGAGCGCAATGAGCCTCGGCTCGCTGCACGCCGACGCCGTGAACGTCACGCCGAAAGGCGCCGGACGGGCGGTGAAATCCGTGGGAAATGGCGGCGTGGGCGCGTTGGCCACGAGCGCAAACGGCACGATGACGCTCGGGTACCCGGACCTGGCCGCAATCGCCGCGCCGGCCGCCCCCGGAAACAGCAGCGCGTCGAGCCGGTGCGTCTTCAGCGCAGCGTCGATCCCGTGGGCGCCGCTCACGAAGAGGTCCTTCCGGCGATCGGTCTGGTAGCGGGCGCGGTCGCGCTCGACGTCCATCTCGTCGGAGACATCGAGATTCTCCTGCGCGTACTTCAGCGTGCCCGCCGCGCTGTGGTCGAGGTTCCAGCGCCGCAACTCGGCCAGGGTCCTCACTGGGGCAGCCGGACCGAGCGACGCCAGCCAGGCATTGAAATCCCGCTTCAGCCCGTACTTGAAGACGACCGAGCAGCCGCCGTCGCGTCCTTTCCGGTTCTCGTAGCCGCGGCAGACGTCCCAGCTCACGAAATTGCGCTCGCGATCCTCCTCCACAACGCTGGGGATGTCGGCCGGGTCGACCACCACCGCCCCTTCCCGTTTGAGGACGGCGATGGCGTCCTCCATCGCCGCGTGCTGGTCGGCGGCCAACCCGCCGCGCAGCCCCGGCGCGCCCGGTAACGTGGCACCCTCGTAGAAGAACGCGCGCGGCACGCCGATACGCGCGCCCTTGAGCGCGGCCCGGTCGAGGAACCTGGTGTAGTCGCGCCCCGGCGGTGGCACGCAGGCGCCGGGCGCGTCCGGTGCAGCGGGGCCCATCGACGCCGGCGGGTCGTTCGGATCGCGCGACGGGCTCTCCAGCGCCCCCAGCAGCACGGCCGCATCGGCAACCGAACGAGCCATCGGCCCCGCCGTATCCTGGTCGGCCGTAATCGGAATGATCCCGTAGCGGCTCACGCGGCCCACCGTCGGCTTGATGCCGACGAGCATCGTCTGATTCGACGGGTTGAGAATCGAGCCCGACGTCTCGGTGCCGACGTTGGCGGCCCAGAAGCTCACCGCCGTGCCGACGCCGGAGCTCGACCCGCCGGTCGCCAGCGCCGGCCGGCCGTCGGCCACCGGTCGGCGCGGGTCGCGGCGCGGGTCGTACGGATTGAAGCCGTAGCCGTTCAGGCTGTTGTAGTTGCCCGGCATGCCGACCGTCACCCAGTTGGCCAGCTCGGTCATCTGGGTCTTGGCGAGGATGACGGCGCCGGCCTCGCGCAGCTGCCTGGTGATGGTGGCCTCGTACGGCGGAATCAACCCGGCAAACGCGAGCGCGCCGCCGGTGGTCGGCATGTCGGTCGTGTGGATGTTGTCCTTGAGCGCGATCGGCACGCCGTGGAGCGGCCCGCGCACCGTCCCCCCCGCCCGCTCGCGGTCGCGCGCCTCCGCATCCTCGAGCGCGCGGCGATTCACCGTGATGATCGCGTTCAGCTGATCCTCGTAAAGCGCGATGCGCGTGAGCGACTGCTCCACGAGCTGTCGCGACGTGACGCGCCCTTCGGCCATCGCCTGCTGCATGCCGGCGATCGTCGCGCCCACGACGGTGAAGGGTTGCGGCGGCGCCTGGGCAGACACCGCGAGGGCGACTGTGGCGCTGAGCACCACGAGCAGCAAGAGCCAGCCCTGGACCCTGAGCCCTGGTCCCTGATCCCTGCTAGTACGCCATCGCATAGCAATCGCGGCGGGGATCGGCGCCGGCGATCCGATTGCCCGTCGCTGGATCGATGACGACCGCCGTCGCGCACCCGGACATGCCGTACACCGGCAGGCGGCCCACATCGTGACCGCGCCGCTTCAGCTCGTTGTACACCGCATCGGGAATCGCGGCTTCCACGTTGAGCTTGTTGAACCCGGCGTCGTGCGGCCAGAACGAGCCGTAGAAGTGCAGCGTCTGCACGCGCGGCCACTCGAACGCCTGATGCAGGTTCGGGTACCAGTCGGGCCAGAATTCCACGACATTCAGAAAGGCCTGCAGGATCGTCTGGTCCTGGTTGTCGCCGCCCGGCGTGCCGAGCGCCATGAACGGCTGTCCGTCCTTCAGGACGATGCTCGGCGTCAGCGTGTAGCGCGGCCGCGACCGCGGGCGGAGCTGCGCGGCGCGCGAAGGGTCGAGCCAGAATTGCTCGCCGCGGACGCTCATGCCGATGCCGGTTCCTCCGAGGATCACGGCGCCGCCGATCCAGCCGCCGCTCGGCGTGCTGTCGAAGACGTTGCCGGCTTTATCGATCACCGCAATGTGCGTCGTGTCCTTGAACGTGCCGCGGATGGGCTCGGCGTTCGGGGCTTTCGCGCCGGGCTGCACGGCGTCAGCCATGTTCGCCACCCAGAACGGCCACGTCGTGACCTTCGAATCGAATGCCAGCGGATTGCCCGCGACAAAGCCGCGGGAGGCGTGGGAGGGGTCGATCATCTTCGCGCGCTCGCGCGCGTAGGCCTTTGACAGCAGCCCTTCGCCCGGCACCTGGACGAACGCCGGATCGGCGTAGTACGTGTCGCGGTCCGCGTACGCAAGCTTCATCGCCTCGACGACGGTGTGCAGGTAGTCCGCGCTGTCGTGCTTCATGGCGCGGAGGTCGTACTGCTCCAGGATGTTGAGTGTCTGCAGGAGCACCGGCCCCTGGCTGCCGAACGCGTGCTTGTAGACGTCGTAGCCGCGGTAGCGCGTGACCGCCGGCTCCTCGAGCTTCGCAAAGAACTCCGCGAAGTCGGACAGCTCGAACGGCGCGTGGTGCTGCTGGAGGAAGGCCACCATCTCCGACGCGATGTCGCCCCTGTAGAACCGGTCGCGGGCGGCGGCGACGCCCGCAGCGCGGCCGCGCGACCTGTTCGAGCGCTCGGCCTCGACCATTCGCCGCAGCGTCCGCGCGAGCGTCGGCAGCTTCACCGTATCGCCCGGCACGTACATCGAACCGTCCGGCTTGAGCCAGTACTTCTGGTTGTCGGGCCACGCCTTGAAGAACTCGAGGTTGCCGCGGATGGCATCGGCCGTGAGCGGCCGGAGCGGAAAGCCGTCAGCGGAGTACTCGATGGCGCGGGCCGACACCTGCTCGAAGCTCATGGTGCCCCAGCGCTCGAGCACGGTCAGCGCGGCGTGCAGGGCGCCGGGCACGACCGCCGGATTCAGCCCCGCCCCGTCGAGCGTCTTGCCCTGGGCGCGGTAGGACTCGATCGTGGCGCCTTTGGGCGCCCAGCCCTGTCCGACGATGGACAGGACCTTTCCGGTCGAGCGCGGATAGACCAGCACGAGCGCTTCGCCGCCCAGGCTGAACAGATCCTGCTCGACAACGCCTCCCACGAGGATCGCCGCCACGCCGGCGTCGAACGCATTGCCGCCCTTCTGCAGGATTTCGAACGCCGCGGCGGTCGTCAGCGGGTGGCCGGCCGACACGCCGGCGCTGCGCCCGATGACCGGCGGCCGCTGCGCCGCATCAACCGTGACGAGCAGACAGAGCGCGATTGCGACTGCGGCGGCGTATTTCATCTACCCATCTCCCATCACGACGCAGTACGCAGGCCGGGTGCCGCGAAGCGGACCCGGCGTGACGTCCCGCGAAGCGGACCCGGCGTCACCGGTCCCCCGCCGGCACGCACGCGAAGCTGGCCGCATCGTTCGTGCTGCCTGTGCCGTCCCATCTGGCCACTTCGCCATAGGGGCAGAGCGGGCGCGTGCGGACGACCGCCCCGTTCTCGACGCGCGACGCCGTGATACGCGTCGGCGCCTTGCCGCCGGCGATCCAGGCTTCGATCGCGGCAACCGGATTGAAGCGGTCGGTGCCGGCGCCACCCTGGCAGTGATTCATGCCCGGCACCATGTACAACTGGATCGACGCACCCACCGCATCGCGGCCCGCCGCGTCCACGGCGCGCGTGAAGAACTCGACCGTGTTGCCCGGCACCACCTGCGGGTCGCTCCAGCCGTGATAGATGAGGAGCTTCCCGCCGCGCTCGAAGAACGGCTTGAGATTCGGGTCGGCCGACGCCAGCACGCCGTTGTCGGCGGCGTCGAACCGCGCCAGGTCGGCGGCGAGGTTGAACCGCCGCCAGTCGTAGCTGGCGTCCTCAAACACGACGTACTTGAGCGCTTCGAGCGCATTGTCAATCGGCTGGGGCCCGCCGAGCGTCGCCCACGACAGCTCGCTGCCGCGTTCGAGCCCCGGCATGACGAGCTCGCCGGTCGCCGGATGGCGCACGGGCGCGTAATGCGCGCGCGCGGACTCCACCTGCGCCGCCGTCAGACACGGGCCGTGCTCCCCGGCCCTGCACTCGAGCACCTGCGGGTCGAACGCGCAGGCGCGCGGATTCTCGATCACGCCGTCCTTGACGCCGTCGAGGCCGTCGCAGACATTGAGGGCGGCCGCGTGAATCAGCGAATACGTCTCGCGGGGAATCGCACCGGCCGGCGACGCGTTGATCGCCTGGTTGAGCGCCACGCGTCCCGCGTGCAGCCGCATCCAGTTGACGGCCGGCGCACCGGCGACCACGGCGTCGAAGTCGGCCGGATAGCGGACGGCCTCGGTGATGCCCTGGCGGCCGCCCTGCGAGCAGCCGTTCCAGACGGCCAGCGCCGGCGGATGACCGTAGTACGCCGCCACCAGCGCCTTCGCCTGCACGGTCATCTCGTGCACCGCGCGGTAGCCCATGTCGACGATCTTCTCGGGGTGGCCGGCCGCAAACGCCGCGGTGTTGCCCTGATGGCCGGTGTCGGTCGCGGCGGCCGCGTAGCCGGCGGCCACGGCGCCCGCCAGCGACCCGTACGGGATGGTGCCGGCCCATCCGCCGTTGCCCACCGCCTGAAACTTGCCGTTCCAGCCGGCCGACCTCAGCCACACCTCGATCCGGATGTCGGAGTCGCTCGTCGGTCTCAGCGTCGCGGTGACGCGGCAGAAGGCCGGCAGCGACGCGTACGCCGACGACGCCGCAGGACTGCCGCCGCGCGCGTTCGGCGGCGTGAACGCGCCGGCCGCGACAGTCGCCGCGCCGGTGATCTCGGCGTCCGGCAACGACAGCGCGCCCAGGCTCTCGCAGGTTGCCGCGGCAGAGGGTGACGCACCGAGCACAAGGGCGAACGCCGCGAACATGAACCGCATCGTGCCTATCTCCTCTCCGCGAGTTCGGTTACGACATCCCAGTTGAATCGTACGAACCGGTGCAGCTCGCTCTCGAGAATCCGCTCCTGATCGCTGTGCGAGCCGAAGCCCTTGGGCGCGTCCTCGGCGTCGATGGCCGGGCCGATGCCGTAGCACTGGACGCCCTTGGCGCGCAGATACGCCATGTCGGTCGCCCCCGTCGACATGATCGGCAGCGTTGTCGTGCTGTACTGCCGCCGGACGGCCGCCTCGAGCGTCTCAAACGCATCGGTCGCCAGGCCGGTGGTCCCCGGCGGCCTCGAATCGCGCGGCGCGAACGCGACCGCCACCGACGGATCGTCCACCGCCAGCCGGATGCTCTCGAGCACCGCCTCGGGCTTGTCGTCGGGCAGGATGCGAAGATCCAGCTGCGCCTTGGCCTCCGACGGGATCACGTTCAGCCGATACCCGCCCCTCACCATGGTCGCGGAGGCCGTGGCGTGCAGCAGTGCCGCCTTCGCCGCGTCGTGTTCGTGGAAGTACCGGTCGGCTGCGGCTACTTTCTGCGGGTCGAGCACGTCGCGATAGCGCTGCGCCTCTGCTGTCGAAGAGATGGCCGCCAGGCGCGTGAAGTAGGCGCGGGTGGTGTCGTTGAGACGAATCGTCGAGTGCCAGTCCGACAGGCGCCCGAGCGCGGCGCCCAGATGAATGATCGGGTTGTCCACGAGCGGCACTGACCCGTGGCCGGAGATGCCCCGCGCCGTCAGCTCGACCGCCAGCGGGATCTTCTCGAGCGTCTGCACGGTGGCATACCGTACCTCTCCACCCTCGCGCGTCACGCCGCCGGTTTCGGCCAGGCAGTACTCCGCATCGATGGCGGCGAAGTGCTGGTTGACCATGAACTGAATGCCGACGCGCGTGGACCCCTCCTCGCCCGATTCGGCGAGAAAGATCACGTCGCGATCGAGCGGCACCTGCAGCCGCTTCAGCGTCAGCATGACCATGAGCGACGCGGTGACGCTGTCCTTGTCGTCCTGGGTCCCTCGCCCGTAGACGTATCCCCCGTCGCGTGCGGCGCTGAACGGCGGATGCGTCCACTTGGCGGGATCGACGTTGACGACGTCGGTGTGGCCCATGAGGAGGAGCGGGCGCTTGCTGCCGTTGCCCTTGAGCCTGGCCACGACGTTGGGACGCCGCGGCTCGAGTGCGAACGTCTGGACGGGAATGCCCTCCTTCTCCAGGACCTGCCGCAGGTAGTCGGCAGCAGGCTTTTCGTTGCCGGGCGGATCGCTCGTGTCGAACCGGACGAGCGCCTGGTAGTGACGCAGCGTTTCCTCTTCGATGCCGGCCCAATCGGGGCGAGCCGGCTGCTGCCGGGCCACGGCCGTCGTCAGAAACGCGGCGGCGAGACAGCCGCCGATGAGGCCGACCCACACAGAGGCTCGCATCGGCCGGAGTATAGCGCGGCCGATGCAGCGGTGGGATGGTGCGAGGGTGCGACGGTGCGAGGGCGCAGGCAGGCCGGGTCTCGCGGCGCGAACATGCCGGGCGCCGCAGACCCGGCAGCGGCGCGTCCCGTCAATCGATCCCGAATGCGAGCAGGACGTTCCCCGGCATCCCGCCGAAACGTGGATAGCCGGAGTTGACGAACACCATGCCGCCCACAACTACAGGGCCGGCGCCGTCGAGCGAGCCGCCCTTCGCTTCAACGCCGTTGACCGTCGTGTGGCGCACGGCGGTATCCACATCCCACAGCACGCGGCCATCGTCGGTCGAAAACGCCCGGAGGTGTCCGTCGAGCGAGCCCGAGAAGACGGCGCCCGGGATTCCCGTCAGCGCGCCGGGCTGCGCCGGGCTGCAGCCGGGCCGAGGCGGATCGCAGGGGCGTGGCGCCGCGAACCACACGCGCTCGCCGTTCTCGAGGCGAAGCGCGGTGAGCCCGCCGCCCTGGACCGGATCGAATCTCGCGTCGCCGAGCGGCGGCGTATCGGGACCGGGCGGCAGCCGGGCCATGTCGGACACCGACGCATAGACGTTCCGCCCGTCGGTGGTCATCCCCCACTGCACGCCGCCGTTGGTGCCACCCTTGCCGACGCGCGTCTGCCAGAGAATCGTCCCCCTCCGGTCGGGATCGAGCGCGTACACGACGCCAGACTTCTGCCCGACGACGAGCACCTGCCGGCCCGCACCGGTGCCGATCAGCATGGCCGCAGCACCATAGTCGTGGTCGGGGCCACTCTCCTCCGGGCAGTTCGCTCCCCGGTTGCCACATGACGAGTTGTACACGTCCGCGGGGGTCGTCTGCTGCGCCCAGACGATGCGTCCGGTGTTCAGGTTGAGGGCGACGACAGCATCGCTCGTCAACGTGGCGGGGTGCGAATAGTTGTCGCCGGTTGTCACGTACATGACGCCGCGCGCGGCATCGATCGTGGGCGTGGACCAGATGCCCGCGCCCGACGGTCCGAGCGTGGCGGTGCCGCTTCTGGTCGCGCCCGTACGCGTCGGCGGATCCACCATGAACGTCTGCCACGCCCGCGACCCGTCGCGGACGCGGAGGGCGGTGATGCTGCCGCGGAAGGTGCAGCAGGCGTACTGCGGATCGATCGCGCGCGTTTCTTCCCACGACGCGGCCGGCACGAACACTAGATCCCGGTACACGGCCACCGCGGCGGTGAGGCGAGTGGCTTCGTGGTCGTCGGCACGCGTCTTCCAGACTTCCTTCCCCGTGCGCGCGTCGAGCGCGTAGACCCATCCGAGCTGGTCGCTGAAGACGAGTACGCGACGCGGTCCGTCCTCGACGCCGAGCGGCGCCGCCCGCACGGGGCCGTTGGCGCGGTAGACCCAGTGCAGACAACCCGTGCGCGCGTCGATGGCATGAATGAGGCCGGCGGCGCTGCCGACAAACATCGTGCCCCTGACGATCGTTGGCGCCGCAAAGGCCGTAATGTCTCCCTGAAACCCGAACGCCCATTTCAGTTTCAGGCGGGCGACATCCCCTGACGTGATGCCGCCCGACTCCCCGGGCTGGAACCGCGTGTTCGAGGGCTGGGCGCTCCAGCCGTTCCAGGTCTCCCGAACGGGGCCGGCCATGATCGGCCGGTTCGCCGGACAGAACGCACGCGGCGACGGCGCCGCCTCGGGCTCGCTCGTGCCGAGAAACGCGGCCACCGCCTGCCGCTCGTCGCGCCGGAGCGGGTAGGCGACAGCCATCATGACGCCGAAGTCGAGCGTGCGGAGGATGCGCGCGGCCGGGAGCTTCCGCAGCGCCTCGCGCGGCGGGATGCGCGGGCTCACCTGGTCGTGGCACGAGGCGCAGTACTGCTTGTAGGTTTGCTCGCCTGAGGCGGCGGGCGCCTGCGCGCGGAACGTCACCGCGGCCGCGACGATGGCGACGAGGCACAGCGCGACGAATGAGGACCCTGTCTTGATCGTCTTGATCACGCGTGATCCTCCATACATGAGCCCGATTCTACACGTCATCATGAGCGCAACCGGTGCCGCTGACGCCGGGGCCGCACTCCTTTCGCCAGGCGGAATCCGGCCCACGGCACCATCGCACCGTCGCACCTATTCGTCGTCCGCCGGCGCCGGTGCGCCGAGGGTGCCACTGGCCTTCTGCATCAGGTACGTCTTGATGAACGGATCGAGGTCGCCGTCGAGCACGCGGTTGACGTCCCCCACTTCGACCTTGGTGCGGTGGTCCTTGATCATCTGGTACGGCTGCAGGACGTAGCTCCGGATCTGGCTGCCGAAGCCGATGTCCTTTTTCGCGCCGGCAATCGAATCGAGCTTGGCCTGCTGCTCCTTGAGCTTCAGGTCGAAGAGCCGCGCCTTCAGCACCTTCATGGCCGACGACCGGTTCTTGTGCTGCGACCGCTCGTTCTGGCACGACACGACGATGCCGGTCGGCAAGTGCGTAATCCGGACGGCGGAATCGGTGACGTTGACGTGCTGGCCGCCGGCGCCGCTCGACCGGTAGGTGTCGACGCGGAGATCCTTTTCGTCGATCTCAATCTCGACGTCCTCGGGCAGCTCGGGCCACACGAAGACCGACGCGAACGACGTGTGCCGCCGCGCCGCCTGGTCGAATGGCGAGATGCGCACCAGCCGGTGGACGCCCGCCTCGGCCGCCATCAGGCCGAAGGCGTACTCGCCGGTCAGCATGACGGTGACGCTCTTGATACCGGCTTCCTCGCCGGGCTGCAGATCGATCACTTCCCGCCTGAAGCCGCGGCGCTCCGCCCACTTCAGGTACATCCGCATGAGCATCTCGGCCCAGTCCTGCGACTCGGTGCCGCCCGCCCCGGGATGGATGGAGACGATGGCGTTGGCGCGGTCGTGCTCGCCGCCGAGCATCTTGTTGGTCTCGGCCGCGTCCACTTCCGCCTGCAGCTCGTCGAGGCCGCGCCCCAGATCGGCGCCCACGTCCTCGCCGGCGTTCGCCCACTCGACGAGCACGCCGAGATCGTCGGCTCGCCGCTGCAGCGACAGCCGCAGCGCCTGTTCTTCTTCCAGGCGCCGCCGCCGCTGCATCACCTTCTGGGCTTCGACCTGGTTGTTCCAGAACCCCGGGTCGCTAATCCGCTTTTCCGTGTCGGCCAGCTGCTCGTCCAGCCTGGCACCGTCAAAGATGCCTCCGCAGTTCCGCCGCGCGGCTGATGAGGTTGTCGTACCGCCGTATCAGTTCGTCGCGTTCAACCGCCAATCACTCCTCCGTTCTCGGTTCGTGCTCGCCGGGTCCGCGGCGCCATCACTCACGCGCGCCGCGGCCAACCGTCACGACGGCGACGAGCGTCAACGCGATGGCGAGGTACGCGACCAGGTCGCCAATCGCCGCATAGACGGTGCGCCCCGTCAGCAGCCGCGCCTGCTCGACGAGCCCGGCCTGCTCAAAGATAGCCGACTTGCGCACCACGCGCCCGTAGGGATCGACCACCCCGCTGATCCCGGTATTGGCGGCGCGCGCGAGGTACCGCCCCTGCTCGATGGCGCGCATCGACGCGAGCTCGAAGTGCTGGTACGGCGCGGACGACGATCCGTACCACGCATCGTTGGTGATCGTCGTCAGCAACTGGCTGCCGGCGAGGACTGCGTCGCGGATGAGCGACGGATAGACCACCTCGTAGCAGATCGCCGTGTTCACCTGGTAGGGGCCGACCGGCAGCATCACCATCGACGCGCCCGGCGAAAATTCCGCCAGCCGCTCGACCAGCGGCGAGGCGAAGTACAGTAGGTTCTTGAACGGAATGTACTCGCCGAACGGCACCAGATGCATCTTGCGGTACACGGCGCCCGTCTCGCCCTGCGGCGTCACCAGAAAGGCGGCATTGAACAGGCGCAGGACGCTGCCGCTGCGATCGATCTCGTCGCTCCCGAAGAGGATCGGCGCGCCCACTTCGCGCGCCAGGTCGCGCACCGCCTGCTCCCCCACCTCGTCCTCTTCGAACATGAAGGGCGTGGACGATTCGGGCCAGAGGACGAACTCGGCGCCGCGGCGGACGGCGTCGCGGGTCATGGCGAGATACGTGGTGAAGATGCGCCGCGCCTCCCGCGGGTTCCACTTGTCCGACTGTGCGATGTTTCCCTGGATGAGGCCGACGCGGATCGGCGTGCCCTCGCGCGTCAGCGCTCCGTCGGCAACGCGCAGCGTGCCCCACACGCCGGCGCCCGCCAGCACGACCGCCACGCTCCCGAGCGCCACGAAGCGGGCGCGGCCGGAGGCGACCAGCGCGAAGGCGATCGCGGCATTGACGACGACCACGAGCGCCGACAGTCCGTACACGCCGGTGAGGCTGGCGAGCTGCGCCACCGGCAGCACGGTCACCTGGCTGTTGCCGAGCGGCACCCAGGGAAAACCGCCGAAGAGAGACCCGCGCAGATACTCGGTGGCCACCCACACGGCCGGCGCCAGCAGCAGCGCCCGGCGCCCGGCGCCGCCGACGAGCCGCCCCATGATGAGCGCCGTGAAGGCCGGGTAAAGCGCGAGGTAGAGCGCGAGCAGCAGCATCGCGACAATCGCGAGCGGCGCCGCGAGGCCGCCGAACTGGCGGAGCACCGTGCCGGTCCAGTAGATCGTACCGACGAAATACACGACGCCGGTGGCGAGCCCAAGCAGAAAGGCACGCCGGGAGGGACGCGTCGACGGCCAGCCGCTCACGGCGACGAGCAGCGGCACGAGTGCAATCCACGCGAAGGCGGGATGTCCGTACTGCGGAAAGCTGAGCGCGAGGAGCACGCCCGACAGCAGCGCTAGCCCGTAGTCCACCAGGCCATTGTCGCCTGAACCAGTCGATTGACATACGCGGGACCGGCGGCTAGACTCCGCGCCACTGCAGACCACGCGACCGCCGCAAAAGCGCTCTCATGACGATGCCGCCGGCCGCCCTCCGATGACTCGCGCCGGGGCCGCGCGGTGAGGCGGCGGACGGCTCGCGCGCTCGTCGCCACAGGCGCCGCCATCCTCTGCGCCGAACTCTTCGGGCTCGGCGCCTTCTACGTGGACACCGGCGGCCTCTTCTATACACACTCCAAGACGTACGAAGACCTGCTTCCTGCCCCGGAGGATCGCCTGGTGCTCGGCGAGGCCGTGCATCCCTATTTCGGCTTCACCCACCGGCCCGGAGCGGCGTTCGACATCCCCGCGTCGCTTCGATCGCCGGGCGCCGCCCCTGCGCGCCTGACCACCAACAACTTCGGGTTCGTCTCGCCCCACGACTTTCCGTTCGGGAAGACCGGCGATCGGCAGTTCCTTCTCGGGATCTTCGGCGGCTCGGTGGCGGTCTGGTTCTGCCAGATTGGCGCGCCGCGGCTAGTCGAGGATCTGCAGAAGCAGCCGCTTTTCCGCGACAGGGAGATCGTGCCCCTCTGTTTCAGCCACGAGGGGTACAAGCAGCCGCAGGAAGCGCTCGTGCTGGCCTACTTCCTGTCGATCGGCCAGACATTCGATCTCGTCCTCAACATCGACGGTTTCAACGACGTCGCGCTCGGCGCGCTCAACAGCACCCGCGGGTTCGAGTTCTCGATGCCGAGCCTGCAGCACCTCGACCCGCTCATCAGCGTCGTGAACCAGTCGGCGCTGACGCCCGAGAAGCTCGACTTGCTCGCGGCGATCTTCCGCGACCGGCGGCGCCTGACGGAGCTCGCCGGAACGATTGGCGCGAACTCTCTGGCGTCGGTCAATTTCGTGCTGGACCGCTACTACGCCATCGTCCGCGACCGGTACGTGCGGGAGCTTGGACGCTTCAACGGCCTGCCGTCGAACCCGGTGGAGAACGCGTTTGTGCAGATGGCAAAGCCGACCGACACGCGGGAGCGCGGCGCCCTGTTCACCGAGATTGCCGCCGTCTGGGCGCGCGCCTCGCGGCTGATGCACACGGAACTGGCCGAGCGGCGCGTCCCGTACCTCCATGTCCTGCAGCCGAACCAGTACGCGACGGCGCGGCGGTTCGGTCCCGAGGAGGCCAAGGTGGCGTTGAGCGACGCGTCGCCGTACAGGAAGGACGCCGAGGAGGGCTACCCGGCGCTCCTCCGGGCGGCCGCGTCAACGCTGGTGCAGGAGAAATGGTTTGTCGACGCGACGCACGTCTTCGATCGCGTGCCCGCGCCGGTCTACATGGACAACTGCTGCCACTACACGCGCCTCGGCAACGAGGTGCTGGCCGATTTCATTGCCGATTCCATCGCCAGCACCCCGGGGCCGTGGCGCCCGTGACACGCTACCGGACTTCCTTGTAGATGTTCTCGACGTTGGCCTGCAGGCGCACCGCCTGCGGATCGGCGTAGCCCTTGTACTTCGCCGGGATCTTCCAGCTCTTGACGATGTCGTCCGCGCTCCTGCCGGCCTTCTTCGCCTCACGCACCGCATTCAGAAGATCGCGGTTGAACTCGGCGTACTCGCGCAGATCGGCCGGCGTCATCACCGTGCTGTGCCCCGTGATGATCGAGTCGGCCTGCTTGGACGTCGCGTCGTAGGCCTTCATCAGCGAGTCGCCAATCTCGGCGCCGCTCCCGCCGTTGTTGTAGTCGAGCAGCGGCAGGTTCTTGCCCGAGAAGATGTCGCCGGCCGACATCACGCGGACCGCCGGAAACACCACCCAGGCGTCGCCGTTGGTGTGGCCGCGCCCGAAGTAGTGCAGCTCGATCCGGTCGGGCCCGCTGAAGAGCGTCATCGAGTCCTTGAACGTCCGCTTGGCCAGTCCGTGCCCGCCGTGCTGCGCGAACACGTTGACCGGCGGGGTCGGGATGCTGGTCACCGGGCCCATCTTCTTCATGTTGGCCGCCGTGTTCTCCTGCGTCACGACGTCGACGTTCTGCGCGAAGTCCACGTTGCCGCTCACGTGATCGCCGTGCGTATGCGTGTTGATGATGGTGGTGACCGGCTTGCTCGTCAGCTCCTTGATCTTGGCGATGAGCGGCTGGCCCCACCCGGGGTTCTTCGTGTCAACGACCGTCACGCCGGCGGCCTGGACGAACACGGTCGAATTGCCGCCGCCGCCCTTCAGCACGAACAGGTTGTCCTTGAGCTTTTCGACTTCGATGACCATGGGCGCCGGCTGCTGCGCGCCGGCCGCCGCCTGCCGGTAGACGCCGAGCGCCATCGACAGCGCCCCTGCGGCTATCAGTATTCCAAGAACCACGTGTCGTCTCATTGCGATCCCTCCAAGAAAGCAGGGCCCAGGGGCTGAGGCCTCAGGGCTCGATCTGCCCTTCCCGCATGGCGCAGACCATACGCCGACCGCTCGGCGTCGTCAAATCCGCCCGGAATTTCACAGGCACGTCGGTGCCATATCAGCGCGTCGTTTCGGCAGCCAATAATCGACGTAGGAGTTCGCGACGCATGCGGGCACCGCTCCCTGAAAGGAGTGTTTCCATGGTCGGACGACCTTCTGCACACGTCGGGTCCCGCCGTGTTCGGCGGTGGCTGTCGGGCAGCGCCGTTCTGGCCGGCCTTCTGCTCGCGACCCTGAGCCTCCAGGGTCAGGCGCAGCGGTCGGCAGACGACGGCCCCCGTGGCCTCACGCACCAGCCGGTGCCCGTCGCGGCTCCGACAGTGTTCGAGGACCTCTATACGTTCAGGACGCTCGCCGGATTCTCCGGCGCGGGGACCGCGGATGGGACCGGCAGCGCCGCCAGGTTCTTCTTTCCCCAGGGCGCGGCGGTCGGCGCCGGCGGCGTCCTGTTCGTCGCGGATACCTACAACCACACCATTCGCCAGATCTCGGCGGCCGGCGCTGTCACCACGTACGCCGGAGTCGCGGGCGCGCGCGGCAGTGAGGACGGCGTCGGCGCGGCGGCTCGCTTCAACTATCCGCAGATGCCGGCCATCGACCGGAACGGCGTGCTCTACCTGGCCGACGAGGACAACCACACGATCCGCCGGATCAGCCCGGGAGGCAGCGTCACGACCGTCGCCGGGCTCGCCGGGTTCTCCGGCAGCGCCGACGGTCCGGCTGCCGAGGCGCGATTCAATCGCCCGACGGGCGTCGCGATCGACACATTCGACAACCTCTACGTCGCCGACCGATCGAATCACACGATTCGCCGGATCACCCCCGCTGGCACGGTCAGCACGATCGCCGGCACACCCGGCATGCGCGGCAGCGCGGACAGCACGGGCGCCGACGCCCGGTTCAACTTTCCGTCGGCTGTGGCCGTCGACACGACGGGCCTGCTGTACGTCGCCGACCGGGACAATCACACCATCCGGAAGATCAACGGCAATGCGGTCACGACGTTCGCCGGAACGGCCGGAACCAGCGGGAGCGCCGATGCGACGGGAAGCGCCGCGAGGTTCTATTCGCCGAGCGGCGTGACCGTCGACGGCAACGGCAACGTGTACGTGGTGGATCTGAACAACCACGTCATTCGCAAGATCACCCGCGACGGCGTAGTGACCACGCTCGCGGGCCGGGCGGGCTTCAAGGGATCGGCCGACGGCACGGGCAACGCCGCCCGTTTCCTCTGGCCAACCCGCGGCATCGGGCTCACCGCCGCGGGTGACCTCTATGTCGGCGACACGAACAACCACACGATCCGCCGCATCACCGCCGCGGGCGCGGTCACGACGGTGGCGAGACAGGCCGGCAGCGGCACGGCCGATGGCGCGGGGGCCGCCGCGCGGTTCAACGAGCCGTGGGGGATCGCCGTCGATCGGTCCGGGACCATCTATGTGTCGGACTTCTTCAATCAGACGATCCGGAAGATCTCCCCGGACGGCCTGGTGTTGACGATGGCGGGATCACCGACGAGCCAGGGAAGCACGGACGGCAGCGGAGGCACGGCCCGGTTCCGGTATCCCCGCCACATTGCCGTCAGCGCCACCGGTACGGTGTACGTGACCGATTCCAGCAACCACACGATTCGTCGCATCACTTCCGCGGGCGACGTCACGACGCTCGCCGGCCTGGCCGGCGCCAGCGGAAGCGCGGACGGCACCGGCACCGCGGCGCGGTTCAGCTTCCCCGCCGGGGTCGCCGTCGACAGCGCCGGCGTCGTGTACGTCTCCGACTCGGGAAACGCGACCATTCGGAAGATCACGCCGACCGGCGAGGTGACGACGCTCGCGGGCGTGCCAGGCAGCAACGGGAACGTCGATGGCACGGGAAGCGCCGCGCGGTTCGATTATCCCAACGGTCTTGCCGTGGCCGGCAACGGCACCGTGTACGTGACCGATACGGACCAGAGCACGATTCGGCGCATCACGCCCGGAGGCGACGTGACCACGCTGGCCGGTCGTCCCGGTGTCAACGGCAGCGACGACGGTGTCGGCGCCGAGGCGCGCTTCTGGGCGCCGACCGGCGTCGCCGTGGACGGTGCAGGGATCGTGTACGTGGCCGACCGGAACAACTACACCATCCGCCGCATCACTCCCGACGGCATGGTGACGACCGTCGCCGGGTCGCCGGAGGGCGACGCGAACATCACCAACGGCGCGGGGAGTGTCGCGCGGTTCTTCAATCCGGTCGGGATCGCGGTGGACAGCCGCGGCGTCCTGTATGTCGCGGACACGGACAACAATCTGATCCGGGTTGGCACGCCCACCACGACGGGACAGGCGCGCCGCCGCTGACACCTCGAAACCCCGTGACAGGTTCGCCGGGCTGGCACACAATCGTCCGGAACATCGCATCGGAAGCTCTCGGACGTCGCGATCTGGAGGTATGTCGGATGAAGTGCAAGCGGGTCATGGTGTGGCTGGTAGCGGCCGCCGCTCTTCTGGCAGTGCCGGCTGCCGGCTACGCGCAGGAAGCGGTCATCACCGGCAAGGTGGCGGATTCAACCGGCGGCGTGCTGCCGGGCGTTACCGTCACCGCGGTACACGAGGCGACCGGCAACACGTTTGTCGGCGTCACCGACGCACTCGGCGGCTACCGGATTCCGGTCCGCATCGGCGCGCTGCGCATCACCGCCGAGTTGCAGGGCTTTGCCACCGTCACGCGCGAGGGTGTGACGGTGCTCGTCGGCCAGACGACCACGATCGACATGCAGATGGTGCCCGCGTCTCTGCAGGAGTCGGTCACCGTGACCGCTGAAGCGCCGCTCATCGACATGAAGCAGTCGACGGTCGGCGCCAATCTCGACTCGCGCCAGCTGTCGGAGATTCCACTCTCGGGCCGCAACTGGACCGAGCTCGTCATTCTGATGCCGGGGTCTCGCGCCAACGAAGTGGGGACCAACGGCACCGGGGGCCCCGTCGCACGGACCGGCCGCAGCGGCGGCACGCAGGGGATGTATCAGGTGAACATCGACGGCCAGCAGGTCACCCAGACCGTCGCCGGCACGTTCACCAATCCGAACTTCAGCCGCGAGTCGATCGCCGAATTCCAGTTCATCTCGAACCGGTTCGATGCCGCACAGGGCCGATCGGCGGGCATCCAGGTAAACGCCGTCACCAAATCGGGCACCAATACCTACGACGGCTCGTTCTCCGGCTACTTCCGCAACTCGAAGTGGGGCTCGCGCGACTTCATTCGCAACACGATTCTTCCCTACTCGAACCAGCAGCTGGTCGGGACCTTCGGCGGTCCGATCAGGATGGACAAGCTGCACTTCTTCGGCCACTACGAGTTCGAACGGGAGCCGCGCGTGGTCGCGTTCACGACGCCGTGGCCCGCCTTCAACCAGGATCTGCGCGGCAACCGCGTCGAGCACAAGTCCGGCGTGCGCCTCGACTGGGACATGGGCGGACAGCGCCGGCTGGCCGTCAGCAGCAACTTCTGGAGCCAGCTGCTGCCAAATCGCTTCGACCTGAACAGCTCGACCGACCATCCGTCGGCGACGACCCGCGAGCTGGCGCGCATGCAGCGGGTCAACGCGCAGCTGACGCAGGTGGTCAGCAACCGGGCGGTGAACGTCGCCAACGTCGGCGTGTACCGCCAGACGAGCGACGAGACCTCGTACATCGGGGACAACAAGATCGGCAAGATTCAATTCAACAGCGGCCTGTCGGTCGGGCCTGGGCTGACCGATGTCGGCCGGACGCCGTTCCGCTGGAACCCCACGACCTACACCTTCAGAGACGACTTCACGCTCTCGTACAACGCCCGCGGGCGCCATGACATGAAGTTCGGCGGCGAGTACCTCTTCACCACCATCACCGACATGTTCTGGTGCAACTACTGCCGCGGCTGGCTCGACGCCCGCGGCGGCGCCGTGCCGGCCAACATCCAGCAGATCTTCCCCGTCTGGAACGACCCGACGTCCTGGCGACTCGACGCCATTCCGGGCAACGTGCTCGTGCGCTACCGCAAGGCGTTCGGCGATCCGCAGATGGAGGAGACCAAGCACATGCCGGGCGTCTGGATTCAGGACGACTGGACGATCGGCTCGAAGCTGACGCTCAACCTGGGCCTCCGCTACGACGTGGAAATCGGGGCGTTTGCCGAGAACCTCGGCCTCGAGATCCGGCCGTTCCTGCCGCCCAACCGCAAAGCGGACCGGAACAATGTGGCACCGCGGGTCGGCTTCGCCTACGCGATGACCGACGCCACGGTCGTCCGCGGCGGGTACGGGCTCTTCTACGCCCAGATGTTCGCGCGCGACAGCTTCTACACGCACGCGCTCATGCAGACGGTCATCCCGGAGATCCGCTACGACGGTCGGGCCAACTTCGCGTCGAACCCGTTCAACGGCCCCGAGCCGACCTACGACCAGGTGGCCGCGAGGACGTGCCCCGCGACCAACATCGCGCCGGGGTGCTACCGGCTGGATCTCACGCGCATCAACAGCCCGTCGATGGACATCCCGTACAGCCACCAGTCGTCCATCGGCGTTCAGCAGCAGTTCGGCGCTCAGATTGCCGTCACGGCCGACTTCGTGTACACGGCGCTGAAGAACACGGAAGGCATCCGCAACGTGAACCTGACCTACAACCCGGCCACGGGCGTGAACTATCCGTTCACCGATCTGACCAGACGTGCCTTTCCGGACTGGGGCCTGGTCAACGTCGTCCGGTCGAGCCAGGAGGGGTATTCGAATGACTACGCCCTCCAGACCGGCGTGACCAAACGGTTCAGCCACGGCTACCAGCTTTCGGGTACGTACACGCTCGGCGCGATCAAGGACGCCGACCCGGCGCCGGTCAGCGCGACACTCGGCTCCGACGGCTACGTCCGCTACTCGCCGCTGCCGTTCAAGACGGCGCCTGATTTCGGCGGTGAATACACGTACGCCGTGACCGACCAGCGGCATCGCGCCACGATGAACGGGGTCTGGGAGCTGCCGTACGGCTTCCAGGTGAGCGGCCTCTATTTCTACGGCTCCGGCATGCGCTTCGCCGCCGCCTTCGGCGGCGACACGCGCAATGTCGGATCCGGCGGCTCGAACCGCTTCAACCCGGCCAACGGGACGATCGTGCCGCGCAACAGCTTCCTCGCCGACCCGCTCCACCGCGTGGACATGCGCGTCCTGCGGCGGTTCTCGCTCGGCCGCGGCGTGGCCGTCGACGGCATTGCCGAAGTCTTCAACCTGTTCAATCACCGCAACTACGGCAACTACGTGACGACGATCAATGCGGCGAACTACGGCGCGCCGGTCGCGCAGGACAACGTCGCCTATAAACCGCGGCAGTTCCAGCTCGGGTTCCGCGCGACGTTCTGAGCACCCTGTCCGGCCGCGGCGGGTCCGCCGGCGCGTCGCCGAGCGGAACCCGCCCTGCGTACGATAGTGTCCATACGCACGTATGGCCGGGTCTCGTGCCCGTTGGCTTCGCTCGGGGCACAGACCCGGCATCCCCTTGCCATGACACGGTTCATCTGCTGCGCCACGCTCGTCCTGGCTGCCGCGTGGCTGCCGGCCGGCGCCCGCACCGTGCGGCAGAACCAGCCGCAGCCGCCGGCCGGGGCGACGACCTACGACGAGGCCCGGGGCGTCCTCGACGCACTCCGACCCGACCTGCTGCCGGAGGAACTGCGAGCGCTCGATGCCGCCGAGCGCGAGTCGGCGTGGCCTGCCTGGGTGGTGCGCCGCGACGAAGAGATCCGGGAACGGCTGGACCGTGGCGACGAAGACTCGGTCGTCATGCTCCTGCTGTTCGGCGCCACGTTCACGACGCAGCCGCGCTACAGCTTTGCGGCGTGGGCGAGCGACCGCCCTCCGCAGGGGCGTGCCGAGGACATCGTCGTCGCCGCCCCGGCCGTGCGGCGGCGCATCAGCGACCTCGCGGCGGCGATCGCCGCACCGGGCGCGAACGAGCGGCTCCAGTTCGCGCGCGAGGTGATTGAGCGCCACGGCATCACGCCGTCGACGACGCCGGGGCGGCAGGCCGCCGAACAGTTCCTGCTCGGCGCGCTCCAGCGCACGCTCGCCGATTACGACGAGTACTTCCGCGAACCGTCAGTCGGGGCGACGCTCTTCCGGCGGCGCGGCCTCGTCTCCGACACGTCGGTGCCTGCGGCCTTCGCCATTGACCGCGCGCTGGCGGATCTCGCCGGGCGCAAGCGGCTGGCGGTGGACGGCGTCCTGCGGATTGCCATCGTCGGGCCTGGACTGGATTTCGCGGACAAGCAGGAAGGGCTGGACGTCTACCCCATCCAGACGATTCAGCCGTTTGCGGTCGTCGACGGGCTGCGGCGACTCGGCGCGAAGGACGTACGGGTCGTCACCTACGACGTCAATCCGCGCGTCACCCGCCATGTCGACGCGGCCATCGGCGCCGCACGCGCCGGTCGCGCCTACCTGCTGCACCTCCCGCGTGACGAGGCGCAGCGGTGGTCGCCGGAGCTCGTGGCCTACTGGCAGCAGCTCGGAGGACGGATCGGCAAGCCGACCGCGGGTGTCGCGTCGCCATCCGGTGTCGGCGCCGTCGCGATGCGGGCCGTGAACATCGACCCGGCCATCGTGCAGACACTCGCCCCGCACGACTTGAACGTCGTGCTGCAGCGCCCTGCGCTGGCGGCGGACGAGCGGTTCGACGTCGTCATCGCCACCAACGTGCTCATCTACTACGACGTGTTCGAGCAGTCGCTCGCCTTCGCCAACATCGCCGCGATGCTGCGGCCCGCGGGCCTGCTGCTCACGAACACGCCGCTTTTCGAGCTGCCCTCGATCCCGATGCGCCTCGTCGGCGAAACGCCGGTCGCTTACACAGACGCCGGCCGCGACTGGATCATGTGGTACGAGCGCGAGTAAGGCACAGGTTCCCGGTCACCGCAGCACGGGACTCGCCTGCGCCTGCTGGACGTAGCGCTGGACGTCGGCGGGCAGCAGCAGCCGCCGCGCCGCGAGCGCCTCGGCGGCCTTCGCCACCGCCGCCACGTAGCCCTCGTGCGTCGCGTAGCGCTCCTCGAGCGAGAGGCGCGGATCGCCACTGGCCATCCGCTCGGCCCTGGTCGTCGAGAATGCGACGTGCTGGCCGTTGGCCTCGCACCCCTCGTTCTCGCCGAAGCCCGCGCGCCGCAGCGCCCACCCGGTGGTCGTCGCGATCGGCGCGTCGACCGGCGGCATCCGGATCCCCGCCACCTCGTTGCCGTCGCGGTCCACTTTCGACACGAAGACCGGATACGGCTTCGCGCCCTCGAGCGAGAGCGGAAATCGCGACACGATGCCGTGCTCGAGCGCCGACCCGAAGTCGAGCGCGTAGCGGGCCGTCACGACGCCCGTGTAGGTGACGCCCGGGATCGCCGGCCAGCCGAGCGCCTCCTGCGGCACGACCGCCGTCTGGTGGCCGGGCCGCGGGGCGGCCATCACCGCCGTACCGTCAGCGCGCTGCGGCACCTGGCTGGGCGGCGGCGCCGTGCCGGCGGTCACCCAGCCGTCGAGCGCCATCAGCAGCGCGCGCAGCGCCGGAAACGGACTCGTCGGGTTCAGGAACTGCTGGCAGATACCCTTGCTCGTCACGTTGCCGACGCCGTGGGAGAGCCCCGAGATCAGGTAGTACCGGACGTTCTCCGGATCGGGCAGGTCCCTGCCGTTCGTATCCATATGGAGCAGCGATCCCGCCTTCACCCAGTACTCGTTCGCGGAGTTCGCATTGAAGATCTTCGGACAGGTATTGGTCTCGGTGCAGCGCATCAGCCGCCCCCCGCGCCTGCCGCTGATGTGGTCGGTCACCGTCTGATAGGTGAACGGGAACACGCCCTCCGGATAGAGATGGTTCTGCCGGTTGCGCTCGGTCCGGCCGGTCTGCGCGAACCGGTAGTTGATCTGATCGCCGTTGCCGGCGCCGACCCACATCAGCATGCCGTCGATCACCCGCGCGCCCCGCTCGTCCTGGTTGAAGCCGAGCGCGACGAAGTCGTTCAGCGTGCGCGTCGGCTGCGAAATCGAGAAGGTGTACGTGGAGCGCACGTCCCCGGCAAGCGGGTTCGCGCGGCCTGCGTCGTCGGCCTTCGCCTGCCGCAGGAAAGAGATGAGGTCGCGCGTCGCGGCGAGCCCGACCGCCGCCACGACGGGGTCCTTGGCGGTGTAGGTGAACTCGTAGACGTAGCTCTGCTTGAACGGCGTCCCTGCCGGCAGCAGCCGGATCGTCCGCTCGTCGACGTATTCCCAGCCGCCGGCGGGCACCGGCGTCGGCGGGTCGTCGAGCCGCGCCCGCACGGTGAGCGCGGCCTTCGACGTGTCGAGCGCGGCCGCCGGATACGTCAGCTCGTACTTCGTGGTCGTCGCGTTGTCGAAGTTGATGTACTCGTACGACGGCCCCGTGATGCTCGACCCATCCTGGTTCCGGGCGATCGGCACCGAGATGGTGAACCCGTCGCCGGCGGCGCCGACATCCCACCCGTTGGCGACGATCGTGTAGCCAAGGTCCATGACGAAGCCGTTGCCGGCGTGGGCGGCCGTCGACGGATTGTTGCTGGCCGGCGCGTCGTTCAGGGCCGCCACGCGGATGTCGCCCCGGTTGTTGAAGTCGAGGAGCACCTTGTGGTTTCCCCGCCGCAGCTCGATCGGCTTCAGGATCATGATGTCCATCGAGTACTCGACCCGGCCGCGGCCGTTCCTCGGCGCGAGCTTCAGATCGGTGATGACCGCGTTGCGCGGGTCATTCGGGTCGAGCTCGCCGTACGCCTTGCCGCGGAGCTTTTCGTACGGGCCGACGCTGCCGTTCGACCCGAACACCCGGCCTTCGAAGACCGGCGACTGCGACTGGGCGGGGTCGATGACGATCCGCGTGATGTGGGCCTCGGCCCGTGCGCTCGTCAGCACGAGCGCGGCGGCCATCAGGCCGGCGGTCAGGCACGAAAAGCAACGTGAGAATCCGCTCATGAGCGTCCTCCGGGTTATGAA
Organism: Acidobacteriota bacterium; assembly: GCA_016213695.1. GTDB lineage: Bacteria > Acidobacteriota > Vicinamibacteria > Vicinamibacterales > UBA2999 > DATCJA01. The sequence goes on from JACQZV010000040.1 coordinate 26,719, forward strand.
GCGGGCGCAACCGGGCAGACGTGCTCGCCGAGATCTGCCGCCGGCACCCGCTCGAACCGTACGGTCGTCGTAAAGGATCGTGTGTACGCCTTGGGATCGTCAATCGTCAGTTCGACGTCCATCGCCGCAGCGCCGCGGCGCCGGAACCGCTCGGTCACGCGCAGCGCCTCGGTATGGGGGTGGCCCCCTTCGTCCAGCCAGGTGTGATCGTTGAGCCCGATCGTGTCGGCAACCAGCGTGTCGCCGTCCCACCGCCCGATCGAGTAGCCAAACCAGCTCGGAGCGGCGTCGTCGGGGAACGGCCTGCCATCGGTGAAGATCTGCCGATAGTGGAGGGACTCGTCGAAGAGCATGAGGACGACTCCCGGCGCCTGCACGATCTTCCAGGGATTGGCCCGCACCAGCATCACGCCGGGCAGACCGCGGGGGAGACACCGGTCCGACGGGCGGCCCTTCACCCTGCCGGCAAGCCGATCCTTGTAGAGCGCGGCGGCCCAGGGCTGGAGCAGAAGCTGCGGACCGTCGGCGCCCAGATTCGCAAGGTACTTCTCGCTCGCGCTGCGCCAGATGCCTGACAAA
>JACQZV010000006.1 GCA_016213695.1 Acidobacteriota bacterium
CAGGCGCTGGGGTTCTAGACAGTCTCTCGCAGGTCAAAGGTGAAGAGTCAAAAGCCAACCATCATCAAAACGCATACAATCCCACATAGCGTCTGAGAGTAAACGAGCGAGAGCCAACGAGCACGATAGGACGACATCCGCACCACGTCCTGACGGCGCGGACCATCAGTGCCAGGAGAGAATGATGAGACATCGATCTTTTGCGGTAGCGATAACGTTGGGGGTGGTTGCCATTGCAGCCGGCCTTCTCCCAGGTTTTGGGCAGACGGCCTGGGCGGATCCAGTCGTCTACACCAGCGACGGAAATGTGGACACCTGGGATCCCATCTTCCCTGCTTCCGCAGACGAGAATTGGCCTAGTACGGTTTGCGTACCGGTGCCGGCGGTCGGCCGCAATGCCAACTGGGTAAACCTGCATAAGGCCACTTCCTTCGGAACGAACGCACACCCGTGGCAGGGTGGAGCCGGATTCACGGCCGAGTGGATCAACGCGTGGGGCGATCTCTACTCCCAAGGCCCGCAAGGGCAGAGCTGGACGAAGTACTCCACCGAAGTCTCCGGCACCGGCGATTTCGTGCTCAACCTGCTCGCGGACAACTGCTCGTGGGTCTACCTGGATGGCACCCTCGTCGGCTTCCAGGATTCGACGCTTTTACCAAGAACCTACCCAGTGACCCTGTCCGGAACCCACACGCTTGAGTTCATCATTTTCGATGGCGGCGGTCTGGCCGGCGGTATGTATCGCCTGGAGGTCAATACAGGGACCGTTTTCCCGGACACCGACTCGGACGGACTTACCGATCCACAAGAGCACCTCTACAGCACGGACCCGAATAACCCGGATACCGACGGCGATGGCGTGAATGACGGTGACGAGGTCGCCGCGGGCACCGACCCGACGACCCCGATCGTCTTCGACACCGACGGCGACGGCGTCGCGGACGACCAGGACGCCTTCCCGAACTCTAATCTCAGCGCTACGGTAACCATCGGCGCGTGCATCACCGGCGTTGGCAACCTTGCCTTCTCCAACGGCGCGACGATGAATGACCTGATCGGCGCGGCCGCCAACGGCGTCAAGAACCACGGCGCTTACGTGAGCGCGGTCACGAAACTGGCGGACGGGTGGAAGAAGGCCGGCCGCATCACCGGCTGGGACGAGGGCAAGATCACGTCCTGCGCCGCGCGGTCCAGCATCCCGTAACCACAGGACGAGCGCGTAGACCATCATGCGGGGGCGCCCTTAGGGGCGCGCCCCCGCATGCTTTGACGGAGATACCGCCTGCATCGGCTGTGAGGGAACCCCAGGGTCGTATAAGGGGATCTGTCTGGGGAACACAGCTCGTCACGATCGTGACGCGTGACGCACTGGACAGGATTATGCCGCCTCTCGCGGATGCCACCCGTACGTCGCGGGCGAGCCCGTTGGCGCCGGCGGTGTCGATCGGGCAGGCCCTTGGGTTCTGAGATTGTGGGCGATACAGTACACGCCATGAGGCAGGCGCCGACCGTGGCTGGCCGTCTTCCGCGTATCGTGCCAACCGGCGCCGCCCTCGGGGCGTGCGTCGAGGGCGTCGACCTGCGCGGGCTCGATACGGAGACCTTCGCGTTCATCTACCAGGCCTGGCTCGATCATCAGGTCCTGCTCGTCAGGGACCAGTCGCTCACCGACGCCGATCTGCTGGCGTTCAGCCGCCGCTTCGGCGATCTCGACGAGGCGCCGATACAGGAAACCGGCAGGCGATTCGTCGAGGGATACCCCGAGATCTACGTGGTGTCGAACGTCGTGCAGAACGGCGTGCCGATGGGGAGCCTCGGGGCGGGCGAAGCCGTGTGGCACACCGACATGTCGTACCTGCCCGACCCGCCGAAGGCGAGCGTGCTCTATGCGATCGAAGTGCCGCCGCAGGGGGGCGACACGAGCTTCTGCTCGATGACAGCCGCCTGGGCCGAGCTGCCGGACCCTCTCCGGCAGCGTGCGGCGGGGCTTCGCGTGAAACACGACGGCACCTACAACAGCGGCGGCTACGTCCGGGAGGGGGTGACGCCAACCGGCGATCCGCGCACCTCGCCGGGCACGTTGCACCCGCTCGTCTTCGTGCATCCGGAGACGGGCCGGCCGGGGCTCTACCTGGGCCGCCGGCGCAACGCCTACATCGAAGGGCTGTCGCTCGAGGATTCGAACGCGCTGCTCGACGAGATCTGGGCGGAGGCCACGCGCGCGTCGCTGACCTGGACGCACCAGTGGCGGGTGGGCGACCTCGTGCTGTGGGACAACCGGTGCACCATGCACCGCCGCGACGCCTTCGATCCCGCGGCGCGCCGCGTCATGCACCGCACGCAGATCCGGCGCTAGCTGCTTTTTCCTCTGCCTTGACACGCCGGGTAGAGCGCAGGCTTCAGCCTGCGCGTCGATCGGCACGACAAGTCACGAAGTCGCGGAGTCACGGAGAAAATGTGAGCTCTGTGTCTCCGTGGCCCGTGATCTACGCCCAGCGGTAGCCGTGCCTGGCGAGCGGCAAGGATCGGATCCGCTTGCCGGTGGCGGCATAGATCGCGTTGACGACAGCGGGGAGGACCGGGGGAAGCGCCGGCTCGCCGAGGCCGGTGGGCGCGTTGGCGGTCTTGATGAAGTGCACCTCGATGTCGCGCGGTGCCTGCGGCATCCGCAGCAACTGGTGCTGGTTGAAATTGCTCTCGACCGCGCGGCCGCGATCGATGGTCGTCTCCTGCGCCATCACCGAACTGAGGCCGTCGATGACCGATCCCTGCACCTGGTGCAGGGCGTTGAGCGGGTTGATGACCTGGCTGCCGATATCGGCGGCCACCCACACCTTGTTCACTTTGACGCGGTTGCTCCCATCGACGCTTACTTCGGCCACTTCCGCGAAGTAGCCGCCGTGCGCCCACAGGAACGCGACGCCCATCCCCGTGCCCTTCGGCAGCTGTCGTGAGCGCGCTGCCCAGGTGCACTTCTCGGCCACCAGCTCGACCACCGCCTTCGCGCGCGCGGCGTTGAAGCCGTCGCGCACGCCGTCCACCAGCTTGCGCGTGGTGCTGAGCAGCGCCAGCCTGAAGGCCACCGGATCCTTGCCGGCGGCGTACGCCATCTCATCGAGGAAGCCCTGATAGATGAACGTGGTGCCGTTGGTGCCTGGCGCGCGCAGCGGCCCGGTGGGCACGCCGAGCGGCACGAGCGAGGCGCCAAAGCCGTAGTTGGGCACGAAGCCGGCCGGGAATCCGGCCGCCGGCATCGCGGCGTTCGGCGCGAACCGCTCGCCCTCGCCGGGCGAGACGAAGTGGTGCTGCCACGCGATGAGGCTGCCCGCGGCGTCGACGCCCCCTTTGAGGAAGTGGTACCCGGCGGGACGGTAGAAGTCGTGGCGCATGTCGTCTTCACGCGACCAGAGGAGCTTCACCGGCACGCCCGGAATCTGCTTCGCAATCCAGGCGGCCTCGGCCATGTAGTCGTTGAGGATGCGCCGGCCGAACCCGCCGCCGCCGCGCGTGAAGTGGACGGTGACGTCGGTCGGCTGCATGCCGAGGAGGCTCGCCACGACCAGGCGTCCTTCGCCCGGCGTCTGCGTGCCGGTCCACATCTCGAGCTTGCCGTCCTTGTAGTGCGCCGTGCAGTTCTGCGGCTCGAGCGGTGCGTGCGCGAGGAACGGATAGAAGTACGTCGCCTCGACGGTCTTTGCCGCGCCGCGCAGAGCACCGGCGGCGTCGCCGTCGGCGTACAGCGTGAGCGCGGGAGGCTGCGCCGACAGCTCCTCGGCTCGTCTTGCGAACCCCGCGCTGCTGTCGTTGGCGGTGGGCCCTTCGTTCCAGGTGACGCGCAGCTTCTGCCGCGCCGCCTGCGCGTGCCACCACGTGTCGGCCACAATCGCCACGCCGCCGTGAAGCGAGATGCCGATGCAGCACGCCGGGTAGGTTCTCGTCAGATCGGGCCCGCCCTCGACGACAAACGCGTGCCGCACGCCTGGCAGCCCGCGGATCTCGTCCACATTTGAGCTCGCGACCTTGCCGCCGAACACCGGGCATTTTTCGTAGACCGCGTGCAGCATGCCCGGCAGGTCCATGTCGATCCCGTACAGCGGCTTGCCGCGCACGATCGACGGGACGTCGTTGCCCTTGACCGGCGTGCCGATCACTGTGTACTCGGACGGTGCTTTCAACTTGACGGTGGCCAGATCGGGCGTGGGCAGGGCGGCCGCTTTCGCGGCGAGCTCGCCGTAGCCCGCCGACCGGTTGGTCGCGGCGTGGTGCACGCGCCCGGAGGCGGTCGTCAGTTCGGCGGCCGGCACGCCCCACGTCTCGGCGGCGGCGGCCACGAGCATCTGCCGCGCGGCGGCCCCGACCTGCCGGAGCGGATCCCAGTTGATCGGCGTCGCCGTGCTGCCGCCGGTCCGCTGGATCCCGAAGCTCGTTTCGTCGAGCGGCGCCTGGCCGATCCGGACGTCCTTCCAGTCGACGTCGAGCTCGTCGGCGACGATCATCGGCAGGTGCATCTGCACGCCCTGTCCGACCTCGGGGTTTTTGCTCAGGATCGTGACGAGGCCGTCGGCGCCGATGCGGATGAAGGCAAACGGCTTGTAGCCGGGCGTGACGCCGCTGCCGCGCTGGGCGAGCACGTCCGACACCGGCTCGACGTACACGGCGAGCAGCATGCCGCCGCCGGCAAGCGCGGTCACGCGAAGAAAAGATCGGCGATTCATGGCGGGGAAGATAGCACGGTTGACGAGGTCCGCCTAAAGGCGGACACTACGATCTCTGATCTCTACAGGTTCACCCAATCGTACGTAGTGTCCGGCTTCAGCCGGACCAGAGGACGTAGTGTCCGGCTTCAGCCGGACCAGAGGACATCACACATGCGCCAGAGAGCTTTGCTTGCCGCACTCATCCTGCTCGTGTCCGCGCCGGTCTTCGCCCAGGACTGGGTCGAATTCGAGAGCCGCGAGGACGGGTTTGGCGTGACGTTCCCCGTCCAGCCCAAGGTTACGCAGACGACGTTCACGTCGCAGTTCGGCGCCGATCTACCGGCGCGGGTCTACACCGCGGAGTCGGGCCAGAGCCGTTTCTCCGTCACCGTCGCCGACTACGGCAGGATCGAAGCGATCCTCGCGGCGAAGGCGAAGGCGTGTCCGGCGGGCGCCGAGACGTGCCGCGGCGGCGGCAGTTCGACGGGTCCGGGCTATTCGTGGGCGGATCGCGCGGGCGCCCTGATTCATATGACGTGGCAGTTCATGCAGCGCGACGCCAGGGTCACCTATCTCGGCTGGAACAACATCGATCTGGTCGAAGGGCAGATGATGACGCTGGTCAACAACCGCGACAAGTCGGTGACCCAGGCGGCGTTCTACATGCACGAGAACAAGCTCTACATCCTCGAGGGCACCGTGCCCGCCGGGTATCCGGAGCCGGGATTTTTCCAGCAGTCGATCCACTGGATTGACGCGGAGGGCAACGGCATCCGGTACCAGACGATCTACCACAACGGTCAGCCGAAGCCGCCTGTGGCGCGGCGTGGCGGTCAGGCGCAGTGACCACGTCCACAGCGGCGCGGGTCGGCACCGTTCCGCTGTGGATTGAGGGCGGCCCCGCCGCCTCACGCGGCACACGTACCGGCGAGGTGACGAGCGCCGCCACCGGGCGCGTCGTCCGAACGGTTCCGTGTGCAAACGCGGCCGATGTCGATGCCGCCGTTGCCGCCGCGGCCGCCGCCTTTCCCGCCTGGCGCGCGACGCCTGCGCTCCGCCGCGCCCGCATCCTGACGCGCTTCCGCGAGCTCGTCGAGCGCGACCAGAAAGCCATCGCCGCGTCCATCAGCGAAGAGCACGGCAAGGTGTTCCTTGACGCGATGGGCGAGGTGCAGCGCGGCATCGAGGTCATCGAGTTCGCCTGCGGCGCGCCGCATCTGCTGAAGGGCGATTACTCGGACTCGGTGGGGCGTGGCGTTGACGCCCACTCGCGCCGCGAGCCGGTGGGCGTCTGCGCCGGCATCACGCCGTTCAATTTTCCCGCCATGGTGCCGCTGTGGATGTTTCCCGTGGCGCTCGTGTGCGGCAACACGTTCATCCTGAAGCCCTCCGAGAAGGACCCGTCGGCGAGCGTGCTGCTGGCCGGACTGCTGAAGGAGGCAGGCCTCCCCGACGGCGTCTTTGGCGTGATTCACGGCGACAGGGAAGCGGTGGACGCGATCCTCGCGCACCCCGGCATCCACGCGGTGTCCTTTGTCGGATCGACGCCGATTGCCCGGCACGTCTACACGACCGCGGCGGCCGCGGGCAAGCGCGTCCAGGCGCTCGGCGGCGCGAAAAACCACGCGGTAGTGATGCCCGACGCCGACATCGCCTCGACGGCCGACGCGCTCATCGGCGCGGCGTACGGCTCGGCCGGCGAGCGCTGCATGGCCATCTCCGCTGTGGTCGCCGTCGGTGAGGTCGCCGATCCGCTCGTCGTGAGACTGGCCGAACTCTCGCGCAACCTCGCGATCGGTCCCAGCATGGCCGACGGCATGGACATGGGGCCGCTCGTCACGGCAGCGCATCGCGACCGGGTGCGCGGCTACATCGAGGCGGGCGAGCGCGAAGGCGCGCGCCTCGTCGTGGACGGCCGCGGGCTCAAGATCCCGCAGCACGAGGGCGGGTTCTTTCTCGGGCCCACGCTCTTCGACCACGTCCGGGCCGACATGACGATCTACCGGGACGAGATCTTCGGCCCCGTGCTCGTCGTGCTGCGCGTCAAGACGCTGGACGAGGCGATCGATCTCGTCAACCGCAATCCCTACGGGAACGGCACGGCCATCTTCACCAACTCAGGGGGCGCCGCGCAGAAGTTCGAGGAGCAGGTCGAGATCGGCATGGTCGGCATCAACGTGCCGATTCCCGTGCCGATGGCGTTTTATGCGTTTGGCGGCTGGAAGCAGTCGCTTTTCGGCGATCTGCACGTCTACGGCCCGGAGGGGATCCGGTTCTACACCCGCCTGAAGGCGGTGACGTCGCGCTGGCCGAAGGGTGACGCGCCGCCCACAGGCTTCATCATGCCGACGCTCGGCTGATCACGAGCCACGGAGACACAGAGGCACGGAGAAAATCAGTTGAGAGACCCTCCGTGTCTCCGTGACTCCGTGGCTCGTGTTTACGAAACGACCGCCGGCGCAACCGTCGTCCGCGTCTCGATCGCGTCCACCGTCTCACCGTTCAGCACGCGGTGCATGCGCTCGGTGTCGAGCGCGCCTTCCCACTTCGCCACGACGATGGTGGCGATGCCGTTGCCGATGAGGTTCGTCAGCGCGCGCGCCTCGGACATGAACCGGTCGATGCCGATGATGAGCGCGAGCCCCGCGACCGGCACGGCGGGAAACGCGGCGAGCGTGGCCGCCAGCGTGACGAAGCCGCCGCCGGTGATCGCGGCGCTGCCTTTCGATGTCAGCACGGCCAGCCCCAGCAATCCGATCTGCTGGCCGAACGAGAGCGGCGAGTTGGTGGCCTGCGCAATGAAAATCGCCGCCATCGTCATATAGATCGACGTGCCGTCCAGGTTGAACGAGTAGCCGGTCGGGATGACGAGGCCGACCACCGGTTTCGCGCAGCCGAGATGCTCGAGCTTGTCCATCATCCGGGGCAGCACCGCCTCCGACGAGGACGTGCCCACCGTGATGAGCAGCTCCTCCTTGATGAACTTGAGGAACTTCCAGACGCTGAACCCGGCGAGGCGGCACACCGTGCCGAGCACGATGAAGATGAAGAGCAGGCACGTCAGATAGACGCCCGCCATGAGCTGTCCGAGCTGCAGCAGCGTGCCGATGCCGTAGCGGCCGATCGTGAAGGCCATGGCGCCGAAGGCGCCGACCGGCGCCGCCCGCATGATGATGCCGATGACGCGGAACAGGCCGTGCGAGAACTGATCGATCACCGACACCAGGTGGCGCCCTTCGGCCCCGAGGTGGAGGAGCCCGAGACCGAAGAGCACCGAGAAGAACAGCACCTGGAGAATCTCGCCGCTGGAGAACGCGCCGACCACCGTGTTCGGAATGATATTGAGCAGGAAGTCGACCGTGCTCAGCTTCGCGGCGCTCGATGCGTAGTTCGCCACGGCGCTCGTGTCGAGCGACGCGGGATCCGCGTTGATGCCGACGCCCGGCTTGATCGTGTTGACGACGATGAGGCCGACAATGAGGGCGATGGTCGAAATCACCTCGAAGTAGACCAGCGCCTTGACACCGATGCGGCCGACCGCTCTGAGGTCGCCGATCTTGGCGATGCCGACGACCACCACGCAGAAGATGATTGGCGCGATCATCATCCGCACCAGCTTGATGAACCCGTCGCCGAGCGGCCGCATGGCGGCGCCGGTTTCGGGCGCCACGTACCCGAGGACGACGCCGACGACGATGGCGACGAGAACCTGGACGTACAGGACCGTGTACAGAGGCTTGCGCATGAGGCGGCATTCTACCCTGAGGCGGGCTTTGGGCTTTGGGCGGACTTCCGGCTTTGGGCTCTGGGCCTTGGGCTGTAGGATCCCAAAGCCCGAAGCCTGAAGCCCATGAGTGTTCGCATCGTCGAAATCCGTGAGGCCACCAAGCCGATCGCGTCCAACATCCGCAACGCCTACATCGATTTCAGCAGGATGACGGTCAGCCTCGTGGCGGTCGTCACCGACGTCATCCGGGACGGCCGGCGCGTGGTCGGCTACGGCTTCAACTCCAACGGCCGGTACGGCCAGGGGGGTCTGATTCGCGAGCGGTTCATCCCGCGCCTCGTCGAGGCCGACCCGAAGACGCTGCTGAACGACGCGGGCGACAATCTCGACCCCGACCGCGTGTGGCGCGCGATGATGACCAATGAGAAGCCGGGCGGGCACGGCGAGCGCTCGGTGGCGGTCGGTACGATTGACATGGCGGTGTGGGACGCGGTGGCGAAGATTGCGGGACAGCCGCTCTTCCGCTTCCTTGCGGACCGATACGGCGGTACCGCCGACCCGCGCGTCTTCGTCTACGCGGCCGGCGGGTACTACTATCCCGGCAAGAACCTCGATGCGCTGCGCGCCGAGATGCGCAGCTACCTCGACCGCGGCTACACGGTGGTGAAGATGAAGATCGGCGGGGCCTCGATGGACGAGGACCGCGCGCGCATCGAGGCGGTGCTGGCCGAGATCGACGGCAAGGCGCAGCTCGCGGTCGACGCCAACGGCCGCTTCGACCTCGAGGCCGCCATGGCCTACGCGAAGCTGCTGCGCCAGTATCCGCTCTTCTGGTACGAGGAAGCGGGCGATCCGCTCGACTACCAGCTCCAGGCGGCGCTCGCCGACTGCTACCCGGCGCCGATGGCGACCGGGGAGAACCTGTTCAGCCACCAGGACGCGCGCAATTTGCTACGATACGGCGGCCTCAGGGCCGACCGCGACTGGCTGCAGTTCGACTGCGCGCTCTCGTACGGCTTGTGCGAGTACCTGCGCACGCTCGACGCGGTCAGGGGCGCGGGGTGGTCGCCGCGGCGCTGCATTCCGCACGGCGGGCACCAGATGTCGCTCAACATCGCGGCCGGACTCGGGCTCGGTGGCAACGAGAGCTATCCGGATCTGTTCCAGCCGTACGGCGGCTTTCCGGACAGCGTGCGCGTCGAGAACGGGCACATCGAGATGCCGGAGCTGCCGGGGATCGGCTTTGAAGGGAAATCGGATCTCGTTCGCGTCATGCGGGAGCTGGCGCAGTAAAGGGCGCCGGGCTTCAGGCTTCAGGCGTCAGGTTTTGGGCTTTGGGAGAGAAAGGGAGCTTTCATATGACTTACCGAGGATGTCTTGCACTCGTTGCCGCGGCGCTGCTTGCGGCCTGCTCACGACCCACGCCGGAGCAGCAGATCGTGAATGACGCGGCGGCGGCGATTGGCGGCGCCGACCGCATCCGCGCCGTGAAGACGCTCGTCATCGAAGGCGAGGGGACGCAGTACAACCTGGGACAGGACGTGACGCCGAGCGCGCACGGGCAGACGTTCACGGTGACCGACGCCAGAGAGGCCATCGACGTGGCCGGCGGCCGGATGCGCATCGAGCTGACGCGCAAGCCGAACTTTGCGTATTTCCAGGGACCGCAGCCGCAGCGGCTCGCGCAGGGCATTGACGGAAACGTCGGCTACAACGTCGGGCCGAACGGCGCCGCCACGCGCGTGCCCGACGCCGTGGCCAACGATCGCCGCGACGCGCTCCTGCAGTACCCCATCACCGCGGTGCGGGCCGCCCTCGACCCGATGGCGAAGCTCGCCAACGCGCGAACCGAGGGTGGCGAGTCGCTCGTGGACGTCACCACCGCCGGCGGCCAGGCGTTCACGCTGGCGATCGACGCGACGACCAAGCTGCCGACGCGCGTCGCGGCGCGGGCCGACAACACGAATCTGGGCGACGTGGTGGCGGCGACCAGCTTTGCCGACTACCAGGACGCCGGCGGCCTGAAGATGCCGGCCCGTCTCACCATCAAGGTGGATGACTTCACGACTGCGGAATACCGCGTCACGAAACAAGCGGTCGATGCCGATACGGGCGACCTTGCGGCGCCGGCCGATGCGGCCAAGGCGCCGGCGATTGCCAGCGTGCCGCCCGCGACGGTCGCGGTGGAGCAGCTCGCCAAGGGCGTCTGGTACCTCGCCGGCCAGTCCCACCACAGCGTGCTCCTGGAATTCGGCGATCATCTGACGCTCATCGAGACGCCGCAGAACGACACGCGGGCGCTGGCGGTCATTGCCAAGGCGCGCGAGCTGGTGCCGAACAAGCCGCTCACCGAAGTGATCAACAGCCACCATCACTTCGACCATTCGGGCGGCCTTCGCGCCGCGATGTCCGAAGGGCTGACGATCATCACGAACCAGGGGAACGTCGCGCTCTACGAGGAAATCGCCAAGCGGCCGCACACGATCGTGCCCGACGCGCTCGCGAAGAACGCGAAGCCGCTGATGGTGAAAGGGATCAGCGAGGACACGGTGCTGAGCGACGGCACGATGACCGTCAATCTGTACCCGTTCTCCGGCCCGCATTCCGAGACGATGCTGCTGACGTACCTGCCGCGGGAGCGGCTGCTCGTCGAGGCCGACGTCTACAACCCGGGGCCGGTGCAGTCGTTTGCCGCGAATCTCCTCGAGCAGCTCAAGAAGCGCAACCTGAGGATCGACCGGATGGTGCCGCTGCACGCGAAGGTCGCGCCCTACGCGCAGTTTGTGAAGGACGTGGCGGCGGCGCAGGCGGCGGCGAATTAGACGGAGACACGTAGGTCAAAAGTCGAAGGGGAAAGGTCGAATCGCGTCCGGACAGCATTTGCCTTTTGACCTTTGCCTTTTGACCTTTGACCTTTCGCCTTCGAGAGTTCTGTTGCGGCTCATTCTTTCAGCGCGGCCGGCCGCTCCGCGTCCGAGCTCGTGCCGGGAGGCATTAGGGGCGGGTTCGGTCCTATAATCGGCGTCCGCATGCCACGGCACATACCTCGAATCGCCGGCGCGGTCGCGCTGGCCCTCGTCGCGGCGGCCTGTTCGCCCGCGGCCGGGCCGGGCCGGGAGCAGCTCCCCTCGTCGGTGCGCCTGTATGTGTTCGACTGCGGCGCGCTCGATATTCCCGACACGTCGAACTACCAGCTCAAGCCTGAGGAGCTCGCCACGACGAAGATGTCGATGCTGTGCTTCCTCGTCGCCCACCCGAAGGGCACGCTGATGTGGGACGTGGGCGCCGTGCCCGACGCGAGCTTCAAGCCGGACGGCAGCCACGCGCCGCTGCGCTACGCCAGAGCCACCAGGCCGTTGACGGCCCAGCTGGCCGAGATCGGCTATGCGCCCGCCGACATCACGTACCTGTCGCTGTCGCATTTTCACTGGGACCATGTGGGCAACGCGAACCTGTTTGCGCCGACGGCGACGTGGCTCGTGCGGAAGCTCGAGCACGAGACCATGTTTGCCGATCCGCCGTCGCCGCGGACCGAGCCGGCCAACTACAGCGCGCTTCGGAAGAGCAAGACGGCCATCGTGACCGCGGACGAGCACGACGTCTTCGGCGACGGTACGGTGCTGCTCAAATCCGCGCCGGGACATTCCCCTGACCATCAGGTGCTCTTTGTCAGCCTCGCGAAGACGGGACCGGTGGTGGTGAGCGGCGATCTGTACCACTATCCGGAGGAGCGCACGCTCAACCGCGTGCCGACGACCGAATTCAACGCCGCGCAGACCGTGGCATCGCGGGCGGCCGTCGAGGCGTTTCTGAAGGCGCGCGGCGCGCAGCTCTGGATCCAGCACGATTTCACCGCCGCGGCCGGCCTGAAGAAGGCGCCGCAGTTCTACGAATAGGGCGGTTCTCCCGAGTACCTGAGAACCCAGGAACCGGAACCCGGGCACCTGAGGACCAGAGCAACCCGAGAACCTCTCTACTAACGCCCAGGAGGCTCACATGAAATGGTCCGTTGTGCTGGTGGCGGCCTGTCTGACGCTCACCGCGGCCGCCGGTGCGGCCGCGTCCACGTGGTACGTACAGGCGGACGCGTCGGCTGGCGGCGACGGAAGCCGCGGCCGGCCCTTCGCGACGCTCGAGCAGGTGGAAGCCGCGTCGAAACCCGGCGACACGATCCGCGTTGTGCCGTCGATGCGGCCGCTCGGCGGCGGCATCCAGTTGAAGGACCGCCAGCGGCTCGTCGGTCTCGGCAATCCGGTCACGAAAGCAGCCGGCGGCGCGCGCCCGACGATTACCAACACCACTGCTGCGCGTTACAACGGCGACGCCGTCCGGCTGGCCAGCGACACGCTCGTCGAGAACGTGCATATCGACGGCGCGGCGCGCGCCGGGATCTTCGGGGTCAACGCCGCCCGCGCGCAGATTCGCGGCAATCTGATCACGCACAACATGATTCAGGGCAACGACCTGCCGCGGCTCGAGCGGCTCTGGCCGGACGGCTTCGTGATCTACCAGTCGCAGGGCAATCACTTCGGCGGGATTACGCTCCTGGCCTGCGGACCGGGCGGCGAGAGCTACTGCTCGAAACTCGTGCCCGCCGCGGCGCCGGCGGCCAATACCGGCCAGACCGTCATGGCCGGCAACGTGATCCGCGACAGCAATCTCGAAGGCATCATGCTGCTGACCGACACGGGCGCGACCGCCGGCTTCACCATCACCGACACCGACGTCCGCGATCTCTCGCTGAATCTGCCGAGGCCGGAATCGCTCACGCCCCAGGTCGGCATCGTCCGGTCGCGCGCCTTCACGCTGATTGCGCTGAACCGCTCGCAGGTGACGCTCGACCTGCGCCGCTTCCACGCCGAGAACCTCTCGCCGGCGGGCAACTACGCGACCGACGGCATCGTGTTCCTGACCGGGGGCGACCGGCCGGTGGTGAACGCGCGCATCGCCGACGCGGCAGTGCTCAACCCGCGCATGGCCGGCGAGGTGAACAACGGCGACTCGATTGAGATTCAGCACCGCGGCACGACCGGCGGCGTGCTCAACATCGACATGACGCGGCTCGAGCTGCGCGACCCCGCCAGCGCCAATATCAAGATCCTCGAGGCGCAGAACCCGACCGGCGGCGTCTACAACCTGTCGGTGTCGGATTCGGTCTTCAGCAACGCCAACCCGTCGGGCGGTCTCGACGGGCAGATTCGGCTGAGCGGCGCGGGCATCAGCACGAAGACCTTCAACCTGGCCGTACGGAACACGAGATTTTCCGGACTTGGCGGCGCCATCGGGATCCTGAATGCCAACAACATCGAGACGCTCAGCGTGCTCGTGGAGAATTCGTCGCTCTCCGGCTTCACGGCGACGTCTGGCGCGAAACCGATTGCGGCGGTGACGGTGACGCATCCCTCCGACAAGACGATTGGCACGGCGGTGATCGATCTCGGGGGCGGGCCGCTCGGCAGCAAGGGCCGGAACCGCTTCGTGAACAACCCGGGGCTCGACCTGTCGGTGAGCAACGCCAACGCGGCCGCCGGGCCGATCCGCGTGGACGCGTCGAACAACTACTGGGGCGGCGGCGCGCCCGCGACGCCGGCCAAGGTGACGACGAACGGCAACGTCACCTTCAGCGCAGCGTCACCTCTGGCAGCCGATCCGGCGCGCTGACCGCCGTGGGTGACCTGCTCGACACTCTGAAGTCTGAGCTCGAGCGTTTCGGCGCGGCCAACGACGCGGCGACGAGCGAGCGGTCCCGCCGCATGCTCAACATCACCCGCGACACGGGGCAGTTTCTTGCCGTGCTCGTGCGCGCCACGGCCGCGCGCCGCGTGCTGGAGATCGGCACGTCCAACGGATACTCCACCCTCTGGCTGGCTGAGGCCGCACGGAGTATCGGCGGCGCTGTCACCACGGTGGAGGCCGCCGACTACAAGGTCGGGCTCGCGTCGGCCACTTTCACCCGCTCCGGCCTGTCGCCGTTCATCACGCTGGTGCATGACGATGCGGGCCGCTTCCTGCGACGAAGCGATCACGGCGCCTACGACCTGGTCTTTCTTGACTCCGAGCGTCCGGAGTATCCCGGCTGGTGGCCGCATCTGCGCCGCCTGCTGCGCCCGGGAGGCGTGCTGGTTGTGGATAACGCGACGTCTCACTCGGAGGAGATGGCGCCGCTCGTCGCGCTGGTGACGGCCGATCCCGGGTTCGCCACGTGCGTCGTTCCAGTGGGCAACGGCGAGTTGCTTGCCGTGAAAGACGCGCTGGACCCTCCGTCCCGAAAAGGAGCACAATGAGCGCCGTTGCGAGGGAGGGCGCGCATGGACGCCAGGAGCCGGGCGGCGGTCTTCGTCATCTGCGTGTCGGGCTGGATGGCCGTGACGCTCTCGAGCGTGCACAGCTCGCCCCCGCTCGCGCAGACCGCGCCGGCACCGGTCAGCCCCGCCCCGTCTCCCGCCGTCCGCGCGGTCATCGACACGTACTGCGTCACCTGCCATAACCAGCGGCTCCGCACCGCGGGCCTTGCGCTCGACACGCTGGATGCCGCCACGCCCGCCGCGAGTCCCGACGTCTGGGAGCGCGTGGTCGCGAAGCTGCGCGCCGGCGCGATGCCGCCGCCCGGACGGCCGCGTCCGGAGCCGGCCGTCTACCGGAGCGTCGCGGGCTGGCTGGAAGCGGAGATCGATCGCGCCTGGGCCGCCAGTCCCAATCCCGGCCGCATCAACGCCGTGCACCGGCTGAACCGCTGGGAATACAACAACGCGGTTCGCGACCTGTTCGGCCTCGATGTCGACGTCGCGGCGCTGCTGCCGGGCGACGAGACCGCCGACGGCAGCTTCGACAACTTCGCCGACGTCCTGACGATTTCCACGGCGCACCTCGAGCGGTATCTGTCGGTCGCGCGTCAGGTGACGCGCCTCGCGGTCGGTCTGCCTCCGGCGCGTCCCGGGCTCGACACCTATTCGATTCCGCTGCACGTCGTGCAGGACGATCGGCAGAGCGACGACCTGCCGTTCGGGTCGCGCGGCGGCCTTGCGGTTCGCCACGACGTGCCGGCCGACGGCGAGTACCTGATCAAGATTCGTCTGCGCCGCCAGTACCAGGACTACATCATGGGCATGGGGTGGCCGCAGCAGCTCGACGTCCGCCTCGACGGCGCGCTGCTGAAACGGTTCACCGTCGGCGGAGGAGCGAAGGGGCGGCCCGCGGCGTCCAGCTACGCCGGCGACGGAGAGCCTGGGTTTGGCGGCGATGTCGAGTGGGAAAAGTACATGCAGGCCGACGGCGACGCGGGGCTGGAGATCCGCACGCGCATCGCCGCCGGACCGCACGTGGTGGGCGTCACCTTCGTGCGGGAGCTCTGGGAACCCGAGGGGCTGCCGCAGCCGCTGCAGCGCGGCCGCGTGCTCACCAACGATCAGATCTACATGGACTACGCGAGCGTCGGCTCGGTCCAGATCAGCGGGCCGTTCGGCGTCGCGACGCCCGCACAGGACACGCCGAGCCGTCGGAAGATCTTTATTTGCGAGCCGAAGCGCGAGGCGGACGAGCAGGCGTGCGCCGCGAAGATCCTGTCGAACATCGCCCGCCTGGCCTACCGCCGGCCCGCCGCCGACGGGGATGTCAAGACGCTGCTCGCGTTCTTTGCCGACGGCCGCCGCGAGGGCGGCAGCTTCGATGCGGGCGTGCAGTTCGCGCTCGAGCGCGCGCTCGTCGATCCCGACTTCCTGCTGCGCGTGCATCGGGACCCGCCCGCGTCAGGGAATCCACCCGGGTACGTAGTGTCCGGCTTCAGCCGGACCCGGACCGCCGTCTATCCCTTGAGCGACGTCGAACTCGCCTCGCGCCTCTCGTTCTTCCTGTGGGGCAGCATCCCGGACGAGGCGCTGCTCGGCCTTGCCGAGCGCGGCCAGCTCACCAGGCCGGCCGTCCTCGAGCAGCAGGTGCGGCGCATGCTCGCCGATCCCCGCGCGACCCGCGCGCTCGTCGACGGGTTCGCCGCGCAGTGGCTGAACCTGCGCCGCGTCGAGGAAGTCGTCGTCGACCCGGACCGCTATCCGAACTACGACGAGAGCCTCCTGCAGGCGTTCAAGCAGGAGACCGAGCTGTTCCTTGCGAGCACGCTGCGCGAGGATCGCGGCGTCGCCGATCTGCTGAAGGCCGACTACACCTTTGTCAACGAGCGGCTGGCGCGGCACTACGGGATCCCGGGGATCTACGGCAGCCGCTTCCGCCGGGTGACGCTGCCGAATTCCGACCAGCGCGGCGGTCTGCTCGCCGAGGGCGCGCTGCTGGCGACGACGTCGTATCCCGATCGCACGTCGCCTGTGCTGCGCGGCAAGTGGCTGCTGAACAACATCTTCGGCCTGCAGGTGCCTCCGCCGCCGCCCGGCGTCGACACCACGTTGACCGACACGCCGGCCGAGGCCGCGACGAACATCCGCGAGCGGCTGGCGCGCCACCGCAAGGAGGCGTCGTGCGCCACCTGCCACGCGGTCATCGACCCGCTCGGGTTTGCGCTCGAGAACTTCGACGCGATTGGCGGATGGCGGACCGTGGATGAATCGGGCTCGGCGGTCGATGCGAGCGGCACGACGGCGAGCGGCGCCAGGGTGGAGGGACTGGCCGGCCTCCGCGCGCTGCTGCTCGCCGATCCCGACCAGTTCCCGCGCACCGTCACCGAGAAGCTCATGGCGTATGCGCTCGGGCGCAGGATCGAGTATTACGACCAGCCCGCGATCCGCCGCATCGTCCGCGGCGCGGCCGCCGGCCGTTACCGCTGGTCGTCGCTCATTCTGGGCATCGTGAAGAGTCCGGCGTTTCTGATGCGGGCGTCCACCACTGCGACGAATTAGGAGACCACGATGGCGTTCCTGACCTCGAAGTCGTTACCGCGCCGCACCGTGCTGCAGGGCCTGGGCGCCACGATGGCGCTGCCGCTGCTCGACGCGATGCTGCCGGCGTTTGCCGCGCGCGGCCGCGCGGCCGCGGCGCCCGCCCACCGGTTTCTCGCCTTCTACGTGCCGAACGGGATGGCGATGGAGTACTGGTCGCCGAAAGGCGAGGGGAGCGCCTTCGAGCTCTCGCCGATTCTCGAGCCGCTGGCGCCGTTCCGGAACCAGATGCTCGTGCTGTCGGGCCTCAAGGCGAGCTGGAACTACATCCACGCGGGCGCCTCGAGCTCGTTCCTGACCGGCACGATCCGCGGCGGGAAGACGGAGGTCGAGGTCATCGCGGACGTCTCGATGGACCAGCTGCTCGCGCGGCAGTTCGCGCGCGAAACGCAGGTGGCCTCGCTCGAGATGGCGATGGACGCGCCGAACAACGCCGGCGCCTGCACGGGCATCCTGAGCTGCGCCTACACGCACACGATCTCGTGGAAGAGTCCGACGCAGCCGCTGCCCATGGAGCACAACCCGCGCGCCGTGTTCGAGCGGCTCTTCGGCGACACCGGCACGACCGACCGGCGGGCACGCGAGCAGAGGCTGCACCAGCACAAGAGCATCCTCGACTCGGTCACCGAGAAGCTGTCGGATTTGAAGCGGCAGCTCGGCCAGCCGGATCAGGTGAAGGTGGACGAGTACGCCGAGTCGGTTCGCGACGTCGAGCGGCGCATCCAGAAGGCCGAGCAGCAGCGCGACATCGAGCTGCCGACGCTCGACGAGCCGCAGGGCGTGCCGCCGGTCTTCGAGGACCATCTGGCGCTGATGTTCGACCTGCAGCGGCTGGCGTTCCAGTCGGATCTGACGCGCGTCATCACGTTCATGATCGGCAAGGAGCAGAGCGCGCGGCCGTACCCGCAGATCGGCGTGCCCGAGGCGCACCATCCGCTCTCGCACCACGAGAACCGGCCGGAGCTCATCGAGCAGATGTCGAAGATCAACCGCTATCACGCCCAGCTCTTCTCGCAGCAGCTGGCGAAGCTGCGCGCGACGCCCGACGGCGACGGCACGCTGCTCGATCACTCGACGATCCTGTATGGCGGCGGCATCTCCAACAGCACGCGGCACTCGGGCGAGAACCTGCCGCTGCTCGTCGTCGGCGGCGGTGCGGGCCGGCTGAAGGGCGGCCGGCACCTCACGTACGCCGGCAAGCCGTCGATCGCCAACCTGCTGGCGACGCTGATGGACAAGTTCGACGTGCCGGTCGAGCACATCGGCGGCAGCACCGGGAAGCTGTCGATCGATACGCTGTCGCTCTAGATCGAGGCGCGGTTGATGCATTTGTCACCTCCACGTACCACCGAGGCACCGAGGCACCGAGAGCTTTATTCAGTCTCTGTGTCTCGGAGTCGCGGTGTTTCGTGGCCCGGTGTTCCGTGGGCGCTGACGCTGGTGCTGCTCGTGGTCCTCGCGACCGGCGTCGCCGCCGAACGCTCGCCCCTCATCGACGCGGCAAAGGGCGCCGACACGGCCGCCGTGCGCGCGCTCATTGCGAAGGGCGCGGACGTCAACGCCGCTGAACCGGACGGGACGACGGCGCTGCACTGGGCGAGCTATCGGGACGACGCGGAAAGCGCCGAGGCGCTGCTGCGTGCGGGCGCCCGCGTGAACGCCGCCAACGATCTCGGCGCCACGCCGCTCTGGATCGCGAGCGTGAACGGCAGCGCGGCGATGGTGCGCCGGCTGCTGGAGGCCGGGGCCGGTCCGGACGCGGCGCTGCTCGGCGGCGAGACGCCGCTGATGGTGGCCTCGCGCACCGGCAATCCCGATGTCGTCGGGCAGCTGCTGGCGAAGGGCGCCAACGCCAACCCGCGCGCCGCGCGCGGCCAGACCGCGCTCATGTGGGCCGTGGCCCAGAAACACGCCGACGTGGTCCGCGTGCTCCTGGCGCATGGCGCGGACGTCCACGCCCGTTCGGAGGAGTGGAGCGAGGTGATGGCGGTGCCGCCGCACGGCCTGCTCGAATACAACCGCGCGATTCCGCACGGCCGCGACACGGCGCTCCTGTTCGCGGCGCGCGTGGGCGATCTGGCGTCGGCCAGGCTGCTCGTTGCCGCCGGCGCCAACGTCAACGATGCGGATGCGTGGGGCGTGAGCGCCGTCACGCTGGCGGCGCATTCGGGCTTCGCGGAGCTGGTCGAATTCCTCCTCGATCGCGGAGCGGATGCGAGCGCCGCGACAGCCGGATTTTCCGCGCTCCACACGGCCATCATGCGCCGCGACGAGCGGATCGTGAGCGCGCTCCTGGCGCACGGCGCCGATCCCAACGCGCCGCTCCGGACCTGGACGCCGACGCGCCGTTCGTCCCGTGACTGGAATTTTTCATCCGAGCTCGTCGGCGCGACCCCCTTCTGGCTGGCGGCCCGCTTCGTCGAACCGGCGATCATGCGTCTGCTCGTGAAGCATGGCGCCGATCCGCTTGTCGTGCACCGTGTGGAATACGCCGACGACAGCCAGACGCGGCGGACCCAGGCGACCAACGCCGTGCTGGCCGCGACGGGGATGGGCGGTGGCACGGCGTGGGAGGCACCCGCCCGAAGCGAGCGTGAGGCGTTGATGCTCGAGACGGTGACGCTGGCGGTCGAACTCGGCGCCGATGTCAACGCCGCCAACGCCGACGGCCGCACCGCGCTCGACGCGGCCACCGCGCTCAAGTACCAGACGGTCGTGACGTTTCTCGCCTCGAAGGGCGCCAGACCCGGCCTCAACAAGAAGTAGCAGATCCGCAGGGAGGCACAGATGAAGAAGTACGCAGTGGCCGTAGTGTTCGCTATGGCCGTGTCGCCGGGGGTGCATGCGCAGGAGCGCATGGGGAAGATCCCCGCCGAGAAGATGAGCGAGGCGCAGAAGAAGGCGGCCGCCGATCACGCGGCGGCGCGCGGAGCCCTGACCGGCCCGTGGAACGTGCTCCTGCGCAGCCCGGAGCTCATCGGCCGCGTGAGAGGCCTGAGCGACTACGTGCGCTTCAACGGCGCCCTGCCGCCGCGGCTCTCCGAGTTCGTCATCCTCATCACCGCGCGGCAGTGGTCGCAGCCCTACGAGTGGAACGCGCACTATTCGCTCGCGCTCAA
Organism: Acidobacteriota bacterium; assembly: GCA_016213695.1. Lineage (GTDB taxonomy): Bacteria > Acidobacteriota > Vicinamibacteria > Vicinamibacterales > UBA2999 > DATCJA01. Next base: position 20,426 of record JACQZV010000006.1, read on the forward strand.
AGGCGGCCTCAAGCCCGACATCGCCAAGGCGATCGGCGACGGCCGCCGCCCGCAGGGGATGGCCGACGATGAGGAGACGGCGTACGAATTCGCCACCGAACTGCAGCGCAACCACAGCGTGAGCGACGCGACGTACGCCCGCGCCGTCTCGACATTCGGCGAAAAAGGCGTCGTCGACATGATCGGCCTCATGGGGCACTACACGCTCATTTCCATGGTGCTGAACACGGCGCGCACGCCGGCTCCCGCGGACGCGACCTCCACGATCGCGCCGTTCCCGCGGTGAAGCACTCCGTGTCCATCGAGACATTGACCTTCGATCAGGTGCATCTCGGCGTCCCGGATCCCGGGGCGGCGGCGCAGTGGTACGTGCGGCATCTCGGCGCCGCCCCGGGCGACAACTTCGATCGCATCTGGTTCGGGCCCGCGCGCGTCATCTTTCTCAAGAACGAGGCGCCGGCGCCGAGCCGTGGCGCCGCCATCGATCACTTCGCGCTATCGTGCACCGACGTGCGCGCCGAGGTCGCCGCGCTCGACGGCTCCGGCGCCCGCGTGACGACGGCGGTGAGTGAGGCGCCCGGGCTGGGCCGGTATGCGTACGTCGAGGACCCGTGGGGCGCGAGGATCCAGTTGGTCGAGGAGCCGGGGGCGCCCCGGTTTCACCACGTGCACCTGCAGGTGCCCGACCCGGCCGCGACCCGCGGCTGGTATCTCGAGCGGTTCGGCGGCGAGCGCGCCGCGCTGAAGGGGACGCTCGACGGCATCCGGTACGGCGACGTGTGGCTGTTCCTGGACCGCGGCGCCAACGAGCCGAGCCGGGGCCACGCCATCGACCACATCGGCTTCCGGATGCCCGACCTGCTGGCGCGGGCGGCCGCGCTCAAGACGATGGGCGGCCTGACGTTCACGACCGACCCCAAGCCGGGGCCCCCGGGCGCGTTCTCGCCCGCGCTGATGTCGTTCGCGGAGGACCCCTGGGGCGTCAAGATCGAGCTCCTGCAGCGGCGTGCGTAGGGCGGGGCTTCAGCCCCGCCGAAAAATATTTGCAGTATGATCGGCCCGCGACTGGAGGAATTGACATGCTTCGCACTTCGACCCGCCTTGCCGCCGTTGCCGTACTGAGTGTTCTGAGTGTTGTCGCGTTCGTCGTCGACCGGCCGGCCGCGCAGGGCCAGGGCGGCGTGACGGCGCTGACCGGCGTCCGCATCATCGACGGCACGGGCCGCGCGCCGATCGAGCAGGGGACGATCGTGATCGGCAACGGCCGCATCACGGCCGCCGGCGCCTCCTCGTCGGTGCAGGTGCCCGCGGGCGCGACACGGGTCGATCTGTCGGGCAAGACCGTGATGCCGGGCATGGTGAACGCGCACGCCCACCCGCAGAACCAGACGAAGACGATGCCGATGCGCGGCGACATCACGCGGCGGCTGCGGATGTACGCCAATTACGGCGTGACCACGGCGGTGAGCCTCGGCCAGGTCTCCGATGAGGAGACCGCCGAAGTCGTGAAGCTGCGCGACGAGCAGGATCGCCCCGGCCCCGGGCTCGACCGCGCGCGTGTCTACACGTCAGGGCCGAGCATCCGCGGGCTCAAGACGGTTGACGAAGTGCGGAAGACGGTTGACCGCTATGTGGACATGATGAAGGTCGATCGCATCAAGACCCACGTCACGCCGCAGATGACGCCCGACCAGTACGCGGCGCTCATCGACGAGGGGCACAAGCGCGGGCTGCGCGTCAACGCGCACATCTTCTCGCTCGCGGAAGCGAAGATGGTGTTTGACCGCGGCGTGGACGTCATCGCCCACAGCATCCGCGATCAGGACGTCCCGGCGTCGTTTGCGGCAGACCTGAAGCGCCGCAACATCGGCTACATCCCGACGCTGACGCGCGACCTGTCGGTGTTCGTCTACGAAAGCACCCCGGCGTTCCTGAAGGATCCGTTCTTCCTCAAGGGCATGTCGGTGTACGGCGAGCAGGTGAAGCTGGTGACCGATCCGACCTTCCAGGAGAAGGTCCGCAACGACAAGAATGCGCAGAGCATCAAGCAGGCGCTCGAACAGGCGAACCGCAACCTCAAGATTCTCTCCGACGCCGGCGTGACCATCGGGATGGGCACCGACAGCGGCACCGACGAAGGACGCTGGCCGGGCTACTTCGAGCAGGTCGAGATCGAGATGATGGCCAAGGCCGGGATGTCGCCGATGCAGGTGATCGTCGCGGCCACGAGCGGCGCCGCCACGGTCTCGAAGCTGGATCAGGTCGGGACGATTGCGCCGGGCAAGGCGGCCGACCTGCTGGTGCTCGACGCCAACCCGCTGCAGGACATTCGGAACACCCGTCAGATCAACTCGGTGTGGATTGCCGGCCGCCGGCTCGGGGCGTCCGGAACGAACTGAGGGACTCCATGCACAGGACGATCCGCCTGGCGGCCTACGCCGCCGCGGCGCTGGCCGTGGTGTGGCTGGCCGCGCCGCGCCGCGTCGAGACGCAGGAGAGCCGCGCCGCCGGGGCGCGCGGCGCGGGCGCGCAGATCGTGGACGACCTCGTGACCGCGAATCGGATCCTGGTCAACGAGGGCATCCTCGACGGCCTCGGCCATATCAGCGTCCGCAGCGATCAGAATCCGAATCATTTCCTGCTGTCGCGCGACCTGGCGGCGTGGCTCGTGACCCCCGCGGATCTGCTCGAGTACGACTTCGACGGCAACCCGGTGAACCCGAAGGCGCCGCGGGGCTACCAGGAGCGCTTCATCCATGCGGCCATCTACAAGGCGCGGCCGGACGTGAAGTCGGTGGTGCACGCGCACACGCCGTCGCTGCTGACGTTTGCCGACTCCAGCATTCCGCTGCGGCCCATCTATCACATGGCCGCGTTCCTGGCGGTCGGCGTGCCGAACTACGAGATCCGCAAGGTGGCCGGATCGACCGGGATGCTCGTGAACAGCAACACGCTCGGCGCCGCGCTCGCGCAGACGCTCGGCGACAAGCCCCTCGCGCTCATGCGCGGCCACGGCGTGGTCGTCGTCGGGCCCGACATTCCCGAGGCGGTGAGCCGCTCGATCTTCGCCGACGTGAACGCGCGGGTGCAGATGCAGGCGATCGCGCTCGGCGGCACCGTCAGCTACCTGGCGGGCGCCGACACGACGCCCATCCCGCCGACCGGAGAGCAGGGGACGCCGGGCGGCGCGCCGTATCCGCGGAGCTGGCCGGCCTGGAAAGCGCGCGCGATGGGCAAGTAAGAACCAAGTGAGAACACCAAGTGAGAACAGTAGTGTCCGGCTTCAGCCGGACCAGCAGGAGCAACGTCCATGCGATCGACAGTGAAGTGGCCCCTCGGCGCCGGGCTGGTCGTCCTCTTCGTGGCGATCTCCGGTGCGCCGGCTGAACAGGACGTCGCCGCGCAGGGGCGCACGGCGTTCTCCATCACGCGGCTCTACACCGGGCCCGACAAGCAGAGCCACGCCGAAGATATTGCCGTGGCGTTCAACCAGGGTCCGACCAGCAACATCGCGCCCCTGATGAAGATTACCGGCGCGGAGCTGCACCGGACGCCGCCGGGCCGGTTCAACGACTGGCACCCCGGCCCGCGCCGGCAGTACGTGATCACGCTGAGCGGCCGCGGGGAGATCGAGGTGGCGGGTGGAAAGAAGATTGCGCTCGAGCCGGGCCACATCGAACTCATCGAGGACACGACCGGCAAGGGCCACACCACGCGGGTCATCGGCAACGAGGAGCGCGTGACGCTGTGGCTCCCGATCGCCGACCAGTCCACACGGTAACGCGGAGGCGATCATGTCCACCGGCCGTGTCCGTGTCGCTGCGGTGGCCGGCGTGGCCGGCCTCGTCGTGGGCATCGCGGCGACGCTCACCGCCAGGCGGAGCGAGCAGCCGGCGCCGGGCGCCGCGGTCGAACGCCGCGTCGTCCGCCCCGATCGCGCGCCCAGCACCGGGCTTCCCTTCAGCGCCGGGATTCTCGCCGGCGACACGCTGTACATCTCCGGTCATCTCGGCCGCGACCCGGTGACGTCGCAGCTCGTCCCGGGCGGCATCGAAGCCGAGACGCGGCAGTCCCTCGCGAATATCGGAGAGGTGCTGAAGGCCGCGGGCATGAATTTCGGCGACGTCACCACCGTCACCGCGGTCATCACGAACTTCGACGACTTCGCGACGTTCAACGCGGTGTATCAGGAATTTTTCCCGAAGGATCCGCCGGCGCGCGCGACCGTGCAGGTGGCGGCCTTGAACGCGGGCGCGCACGTCGAGATGCAGATGATCGCGGTCCGGCGGTAAGCAGCGTGAGCGTCCCGCCGCTGGTCGAGGCGTTCTACTCCCGCATCTGGAACGCCGGCGATGAGAGCGCCGTCGGCGATCTCCTGACCGGCGATTTCGCCTTCCGGGGTTCGCTCGGGATCTCCACGCGCGGGCACCACGAGTTCCTCGAGTACGTCAGGTCCGTACGGGCAAGCCTGTCGAACTATTACTGCGCGATCCTGTCGTGCGTGGCGGAGGGATTGCAGGCGTGTGCGCGCATGGAATTCGGCGGCGTTCACGAGGCGCCGCTGAGGGGGTTCGCGCCGACAGGAAAGGCCGTCGAGTGGGAAGGAGCGGCTCTCTTCACGTTCCGCGACGGCAAGATTGCCGCACTCTGGGTGCTCGGCGACCTGGCCAGCCTCGATGAACGTCTTCGTCAGAACGCCGTTGCGTACGCCGCCGGCACCGCGGGCCCCACCGGCGGGAATATCTGAGGCGGATCGAGTCGCTCACGAGGCGACAGTCGTCGAGCCGCTGCGAGCGGTTTTCCGCGGCGCGAATCGGAGACCGGACTGGCATGGGCCGGCGAGGCAGGGTCCGGCTGAAGCCGGACACTACGTACGAAGCCGGACGCTACGTACGATTCTGCGTGCGCGCGAGCTGCAGCGCCTCGGCCAGATGGATCGCGCGGCGGCCGGTGAGCTGGCCGATCTGTTCCTGACAACTGAAGCCGTCGGCCACGATGAGCGTGTCGTCGGAGGCCGCGCGGACCGCCGGCAGGAGCACGCGCTCGCCGACCGCCTTCGACACATCGATCTTGTCGGCGCTGAACCCGAACGGTCCGGCCATCCCGCAGCATCCCGCGTCGGGCATCTGCACGTCGGCGCCCATCTTCTGCAGCAGCCCGACCTCGTGGTCCATCTTGATGATGGCCTTCTGGTGGCAGTGCCCGTGCAACAGCACCGTACGCGCAAGGTGCGGCGCGAAGTCGGGCGCGTGGCGCATGAGAAATTCGCTCAGCACGAACGTCTGGCGGCGCAGCCGCTCGGCGCGCGGGTCGTCGGGGAAGAGATTCCGCAGCTCGTCGCGGAAGACCGACGCGCAGCTCGGCTCGAGGACGACAATCGGGCAGCCGGCGTCGATCGCCTGGCCCAGCGCGTCCATGACGCGCCGCAGGTACGCCGCGGCGCGCGTCAGCATCCCGAAGTCGTACAGCGGCCGCCCGCAGCAGAGGTGCCCGCGCGGGACGCTGACGCGGAATCCGGCGGCGCCGAGCACCTCGAACGCGGCCACGCCCGCCGCCGGGTGGAAGTAGTTGTTGAACGTGTCGGCCCAGAGGATCACGTCGCGGCCCGCCGGGGGCGGTGACAGCGCGGCGCCCGAGCCGGTGGCGGCATCGGCCACACCATGCCCGCGCGCCCACTGGCGGAAGGTGGACGTCGCGAACCGGGGGATGTCGCGCTCGCCGGCCAGGTGCAGCGCCCGCCGCACGATCGAGCCCAGGATCGGTGCGCGGGCGGCGTCGTTGGCCAGCCGCGGCGCCAGCGATCCCAGCCGCGCCCACCGGTCGATCAACCCGAACGCGTAGGCCTCGAGCGGCCGCGCGTGGCGCTCGTAGTAGTGCGACAGGAATTCCGCCCGGTACGTCGCGAGGTCGACGTTGGCCGGGCACTCCGACTTGCAGGCCTTGCACGAGAGGCACAGGTCGAGCGACCGCTTCACGTACTCGTTGTTCCACGTGTCGGCCACCACTTCGCCCTGCAGCACCTCGAACAGCATGCGCGCGCGCCCGCGCGTGCTGTGCTCCTCCTCGAGCGTCGCCATGTAGCTCGGGCACATCGTCCCGGAGTCGTGCTTGCGGCATTCGCCGACGCCGATGCAGCGGTTCGCGGCCTTCGCGAACGAGCCGTTGTCGTCGGGGAAACGGAAGTGCGTGGGCGGGTCCTCGGGGCTGTAATCGGCGCCGAGACGGAGATTCTCGGTCGGCGGAAACGCGTCGATGAGCTTGCCCGGGTTCATCCGGCGATCCGGGTCCCAGATCGCCTTGAACTCACGCAGCCCCTGCATCAGCTCCGGCCCGAACATCTTCGGCAGCAGCGCGCCGCGCGCCTGGCCGTCGCCGTGCTCGCCGGAGATCGATCCGCCGTAGCGGACCACGAGGTCGGCCGCGCGCTCGACGAACTCGCCGAAGTTCCGGATGCCGGGCTCGCTCCGCAGGTCGAAGCTCGTCTGCATGTGGATGCAGGCGTGGCCGAAGTGGCCGTAGTACACCGCCTGGTAGCCGTATTCGTTCTGGAGGGCGCGCAGGTCGCGCAGGTACGCCCCGAGGTGCTGCGGCGGCACCGCGGAATCGTCCCAGCCTTCGTACCGCGGCGGCGCGCCGGGCGCGGAAATCGCGGCGCGCGGACCCGCTTCGCGGATGCGCCACACCATCCTGGCCTCCGCCCTGGTGTAGACGCGCGTGTTCGGCGCGAAGCGCGAGCCCCCGACCAGGTCCACGAGCTGCCGCGCCGCAGCATCGGCGCCGGCGGCGGTGTCGGCGCCGAACTCAACGAGCAGATAGCCGCCGCCCTCCGGCATCAGGTCGAGGTTCGGCGCGCCCTTGCGCCTGAGCGCCTCGATCATCACACCCTCGAATCCCTCGAGTCCGATCGGTTTCAGCTCCAGGAGGTCCGGCACGTGGTCGGCCGCCTGGTAGACGTCCGGATAGCCGAGGGCGACAAGCGATCGGTGCTGCGGGCTGGGAATGAGCCGCGCCTGCGCCTCGAGCACCACCGCGCAGGTGCCTTCGCTGCCGACGAGCGCGCCCGCCACGTTGAATCCGTTCTCCGGCAGCAGCTGATCGAGGTTGTAGCCCGACACCCGGCGCGGGATGTCGGGGTAGCGCTCGCGGATGAGCGCCGCGTAGCGATCCCGCAGCGCTTTGAGCCGCGCGTAGATCTCGCCTCGCCGCCCGCCCGCGCGGATGATCCCCTCGAGCTCGTCGTCGCTCGTGCGCCCGACGGTGAGCTCGGTGCCGTCGTAGAGGATGACGCGGAGCGTGTGGATGTTATCGACGGTCTTGCCGGCGAGGAGCGAATGCGTGCCGCAGGAGTTGTTGCCGATCATGCCGCCGAGCGTGCAGCGGCTGTGCGTCGACGGGTCGGGCCCGAACGTGAGCTGGTGCGCCTCGGCGCGGCCGCGCAGCGTGTCGAGCACGACGCCCGGCTGCACCCGTGCCGTGCGGGCGGCCGGATCGAGCTCGAGGATGCGGTGCATGTACTTCGAGAAGTCGAGCACGACCGCCACGTTGCAGCACTGGCCGGCGAGGCTCGTGCCGGCGCCGCGCGGGAGCACCGGCGCGCCGTATTGCCGGGACAGCGCCACCGCGGCCCGGACGTCGTTGTCGTCGCGTGGAATGACCAGCCCGATGGGCACCTGGCGGTAGTTCGAGCCGTCGCTGGCGTAGAGCGCGCGGCTGCCGCGATCGAAGCGGACCTCGCCGGCGATCTCTGCCTTCAGCGCGCGTTCGAGTTCCGCGGCCTGGCCGAACGTGTCGACCGGCTTGCCGTGCGACCTCGGTGGCAGGGGATCTGGGTTGCGCATGCGACAGTCCTGGCGGGTCCGCTTTGCGGGGCCCGCCCTACGTACGACGCGGGGCCCGCCCCACGTACGGTTTCGGTGTCATTCAGCGGGAGAGGGCGGGCTCCGTCTTCGGCGCGCCCGCCAGGCTGTCGAGCGCCGCCATCACGCCGCCGCTCGCATGTGGCACGCCGGCCAGCCGGAGCCCCATCTCGACGCCGCACAGCGTGCCGGCCAGCATGAGGTCGTTGAACGATCCGAGATGGCCGATGCGGAACACCGTGCCGGCGAGCTTGCCGAGGCCGGTGCCGAGCGACATGTCGAGCCGCTCGAGAACAAGCGACCGCAGGCGGTCGGCGTCGTGTCCCTCCGGCATGGTGATGGCCGTCAGCGAGTTCGAGTATTCGCGCGGATCCTCGCAGACGATCTCCAGGCCCCAGGCGCGCACGGCGGCGCGCGTCGCTTCGGCATGCCGCCGATGGCGCTCGAACACGTTCTGCAGTCCTTCCTCCTGGAGCATCGCCAGCGCCTCGCGCAGCGCGTAGAGGAGGTTCGTCGCGGGCGTGTACGGATAGAAGCCGGCCGCGTTGTTCTTGAGCATCGGCTCCCAGTCCCAGTACGCCTTCGGCAGCTTCGCCTTCTTCGCCGCGGCGAGCGCCTTCTCGGACACGGCGGTGAAGCCGAGCCCCGGCGGGAGCATGAGTCCCTTCTGCGAACCGGTGGCGGTCACGTCCACGCCCCATTCGTCATGCCGGTAGTCAATCGATGCGAGCGAGGACACGGTGTCCACGATGAGCAGCGCCGGATGCCGGGCGGCGTCGATCGCCCGCCGCAGGTCGGCGATGCGGCTCGTCACCCCGGTCGACGTCTCGTTGTGCACGACCACGACGGCCTTGACCGCCTGCGCCGTGTCGGCGCGCAGCCGCTCCTCGAGCGTCTCGGGCGAGGCGCCGCGCCGCCACGAGCCGGGCACGTAGTCCACCTGCAGTCCGAGCTTCTCGGCCGGATGCCGCCATGCGATGTGCGAGAACCAGCCGGTCTCCATGATGAGGACGCGGTCGCCGGGTGAGAGCGTGTTGATGAGCGCCGCTTCGCAGGCGCCGGTGCCCGACGAGGGGAAGATGATGACCGGCCCGCGCGTCTGGAAGACGGGGCGCAGCCCGTCGAGCACGTCCTTCGACAGGCGCGCGAAGTCCGGCCCGCGGTGGTCGATGGTCGGATCGTCCATCGCGCGCAGCACGCGATCGGGCACGTTGGTCGGGCCGGGAATCTGCAGGAAGTGGCGGCCTGGTCTGGTCATCTCTTTCAACTCCCAACTCCGACGTCCACCGAGCCACGGAGTCACGGAGCCACGGAGAGGACTTGATCCTCCGTGTCTCTGTGTCTCCGTGGCCCGGCTCATCGGGAGTTGTTCATCTTATCTCGCGCGTGCCATGATCGGCGAGTCATGGCCACGGAACTCAAGACCGGGATCACGGCTGCGGCGTCGCGCGCGGCCGACGCGGCGGTGCGCGGGACGGTGGAGGGCATCCTCCGCGACGTCGAGGCGCGTGGAGACGCGGCCGTGCGCGCGTACTCGGAGCAGTTCGATGGCTGGTCGCCGCCCGATTTCCGGCTGTCGCCGGCGGCGGTGGCGGAACTGGTCGAGCGCGTCGATCCCGCCGTGCGCCGTGACATCGAATTCGCCCAGCGGCAGATCCGCACGTTCGCCGAGGCGCAGCGCGACGCGCTGCGCGACGTGGAAATCGAGACGATTCCGGGCGTGACGCTCGGCCACCGGCACATTCCGGTGCAGAGCGTCGGCTGCTACATCCCGGGCGGCCGCTATCCGATGATCGCCTCGGCGCACATGAGCATTCTGACCGCCAAGGTGGCGGGGGTGCCGCGCGTGGCGGCGTGCACGCCGCCCTACCAGGGGCGCGCGCACGCCGAGACGATTGCGGCGATGGCCATGGCCGGCGCCGACGACATCTACGTGCTCGGCGGCGTGCAGGCGATTGCGGCGATGGGCATCGGCACCGCGTCGATCGCGCCGGTGGACATGCTCGTCGGTCCCGGCAACGCGTACGTCGCCGAAGCCAAGCGGCAGCTCTTCGGCCGCGTCGGCATCGACCTGCTCGCCGGCCCGACCGAGATCCTCGTGATTGCCGACGACACCGCGGATGCCGAGATGGTGGCCACCGACCTGCTCGGCCAGGCGGAACACGGCCCCACGTCGCCCGCCGTGCTCGTCACCACCTCGCGCGCGCTCGCCGAGGCTGTCGTCGGCGAAATCGCGCGGCAGCTCGAGGTCTTGCCGACCGCCGATCTGGCGGGCGCGGCGTGGCGCGACTACGGCCGCATCGTGCTCGTCGAGAGCGAGGACGAGGCGGTGCGCGTGGCCGACGACATCGCGAGCGAGCACGTCGAGGTGCTCACGCGCGATCCGCAGGTCTTCCTCGACCGGATGACGAACTACGGGTCGCTCTTCCTCGGGCCTGAGACCAACGTCGCCTATGGCGACAAGGTGATCGGCACGAACCACATCCTGCCGACCCGGCGCGCCGCGCGGTACACCGGCGGGCTCTGGGTCGGCAAATTTCTCAAGACGGTCACCTACCAGCGCGTGACGCCGGAGGCGAGCGCCCTCATTGGCGACTACTGCTCGCGGCTCTGTGCCATCGAGCGGTTCTGGGGGCACAAGGAACAGGCCGACCTCCGCGTGCGCCGGTACGCGCGGGCGCCGGCGAACCGGTAACCACGGCGCACGGGTTCACGGGTTCACGGGTGCTCAGGTGCTCAGGTGCTCAGGTTCCGGTTCACTGGTTCGGGAGTTCAGGGTGCATGGGTCGTTCGCGGTTCGTGCCGAACTCGTGAACCGTGAACGACCCATGAACCCGAGCACCATGCGAACCCGAGCACCTGAGCACCCGAGCACCCGTGAACCTGAGTACCTGAGACCCTTGCCATGATCAGCCGTTCTGAGTCGCTTGCTGGCCGTGTCGCCCTCGTCACCGGAGCCACCGGCGGCATCGGGTCGGCCATCTGCCGGAGCCTGGCCGCCGCGGGCGCGCGCGTGGCGGTGGCGTACCGCCACGACGCGGAAGCCGCCGAAGCGCTGGCCCGGTCGCTGCCCGGCCCGGATCACGCGTGGTTTCAGGCCGACATCACCGAATCGGCCCAGCTCGACCGGCTCGCCGCGGAGATCACCCGCCGGTACGGCACGGTGGACGTCCTCGTCAACTGCGCGGGCACCACGAGGTTTGTGCCGCACGCCGACCTCGACGGCCTGGACGATGCGCTGATCGACGACATTTTCAGGACGAACTGGCGGGGGCCGTTCGCCACCCTCCGCGCGCTGCGGCCGCGTCTGGCGCGCGACGGCGGCGGGGTGGTCATAAACAAATCCTCGATTTCCGCGATGAGCGGCACCGGCAGCAACGTGGCGTACTGCGCGTCGAAGGCGGCGCTGAACACGATGACGGTGTCGCTGGCGCGCGCGCTGGCGCCCGCCGTGCGCGTGCTGTCAATCTGTCCGGGGCTCGTCGACACCGACTTCATCGCCGGCCTGGATCCGGCCTGGCGTCAGGAGCAGGTGGCCCGCACGCCGCTCGGGCGGCTGACACGGCCCGACGAGATCGGCGAAGCGGTCGTGGCGGCCGCGACGCTCACCGCCGCCACCGGTACGACGATCGTCATCGACGGCGGGCGGTTGCTGGCCTGATCAAGGCACAAGGCACAAGGCACAAGGCACAAAGAGAAACAATAACATCGCGATACTTGTGCCTTCGATCTTGTGCCTTGTGACGTGTGCCTTGATCCGGTCAGCGCGGGAGCGGCGGGAGCAGCGGCACGCCCGGCTCCGGCGGCGTGTGCACCGTGTTCAGAACCATCGCGAGCAGCGTGTAGTAGCCGGTGATGCTGATCGCGTCGATCACCCCTTTTTCCCCGAATCGTGCCAGCACGCGCGCGTACGTGGCGTCGCTCACGCCCTTGGTCTCGGTGAGCTCGGTCGTGAAGTCGAACAGCATGTCCTGCTCGGCCGACATCCCCGGCGGCCGGCGTCCCTCGACGATGGCGTCGACGATCGCGCGGTCGACGCCGGCTTTGAGCGCGGCGGGGTAGTGCACCGACCATTCGTACTGCTGCGACCACTGGCGCGCCGCCAGCAGGATGATGAACTCGCTCAGCGGCGGCGCAAACGCGCTCTTGTAGCGGAGGTAGTCGCCCATGGCGCCCGCGCGCACCATTGCCTCGGGGCTCCAGAGCAGCGGCACGAACGGGCCGAACACGTCCACGCCGCGCGCCTTCTTGAACGCGTCCATGGCGGCGCGATGCTCCGCGGTGAGCTTGTCGGGCGGGACCGCGCCGAGTCGTGTCTGCCCGTGCAGTGGTGCTGATGCCATCGCCACGAGAACGCCTCCTGCAATCCACGAACGCATGTCGGATCTCCTTTGCCGGGTCCGCTCCGCGGGACCCGGCCTACGTACGCGGGCCACCATAGCACAGGCCGGCGGCCGTGCCCGGCGCGCTAACGCGTATGTCCCGAGTACCGCGTATGTCCCGAGTACGTAGTGTCCGGCTTCAGCCGGACTTCCAAGCACGATGCCGACACATCCGCGTCCGGCTCAAGCCGGACGCTACGTACTTGTTGAAGCGACCTCAGGACCGTTCATGCGAGTACTGCATCAGCGCGGCGGCGCGGTAGAGGCCGTGCACGAACTTCCCGTACGGCAGCGTGATGAACAACGCCAGCACGATGCCGAGATGGATGACGAGCAGCGCGGGCATCGCCGCCGTCTCGCGGCCCGCCAGCAGCAGGAGCCCGGTGACGCTGGTCGACAGCAGCAGGACGATGAAGCCGCGATCGAGCGGACGCTGAGCCGGGTCGCCGGCGGCCGCGTCGCGCCGGCCGCCGATCCAGTAGAGACCGGCCGGCCCGACGACGAGCCCCCAGCCGCCCGCCGCGCCGAGCAGGACCGGCAGGCTCAGGTATCCGTACGGCGCCGTCCATCCCAGCCCGTGATACACGGCGGCCACCGACGTCGAGGCAGCGCAGAGCAGGAAGCCGAAGAACGTGCAGTGATGGAACCAGCGGCGCAGCGGGCTGCGCGACTCCTGCCCGCCGTCGGTGCAGTCGGCGCCGTGGCCGCGCAGGTACTTGAGCGTGAGCGCGGCGCGCATGGCGGTCCAGGTTTCTGTGTACGTTGGCCGGGTCTCGCGCCCGCCACTGGCCTGCGGGAGCAGACCCGGCGCGCGCGTCGTCTCCCGCTGGAATCGCGCGAGGCCGACGCCGAGCGCCACGAGCACGAACGTGAAGACGCCGCCGAAGAGGGCCACCATGACGTCGTGGGGGAGCACGTGGTAGAAATCCGCCGCGCGTATGGAGGCCGGGTCCGGCGAAGCGGAAGAGGCATTGCCGGCGGCCATGGCGGCCAGCAGCATGACGGCGATCATCGCGGCCGCCAGCGCCACCGACGTCGCGACGCTCTGGCGCCGGAACGCGCGCGCGAGCAGCCCCGGCCACGCGTGGGCCTCGTAGGAGACGAGTCGAAGCTCGGCGAGCGTCCGCGGCACGTTGATGGCGAACTCGTGCGGCGCCGCATACTGGCAGGCGTACAGGCACTCGCCGCAGTTGTGACACAGGTTGGCCAGGTAGTGCAGGTCGGCCGCCTGGAAACTCGCGCGCATCTCCATCGCCGGGAAGACCGCGCAGTAGCCCTCGCAGTAGCGGCATGCGTTGCAGACGGTCATGATGCGCTCGCCTTCGCGGAGCGGGTCGGGGTGCGTCACGGCAAACTATGGTAACGTCACCGGTCCTCCATGGGTGACATTCGGCCGCTCGACCGGCCCTCGTTAGCCGCGATGGACGACGCCACGCGGCGCCGGCACCTCGTGCGCGCGGTGGCCGCCTCCGCGGTCGGCACGACCATCGAGTGGTACGACTTTTTTCTCTACGGCGTGGCCGCCGCCACGGTCTTCCCCCAGAAGTTCTTTCCGCAGTCGGATCCCTTCACGGGCCAGCTCCTCTCCTTCTCGACGTTCTTCATCGGCTTCGCCGCCAGGCCGCTCGGCGCCGCGCTGTTCGGCCACTTCGGCGACCGCGTCGGCCGCAAGGCGCTGCTCATCATCACGATCATGATGATGGGCGTCGCCACGGTCGGCATCGGCCTCATTCCGTCGTACGACGTCATCGGGGTGTGGGGCGCGGTGCTGCTCATCGTCGCGCGTGTCTTTCAGGGGATCAGCGTCGGCGGCGAGTGGAGCGGGTCGGTGCTGATGGCGGGGGAGTGGGCCGATCCGAAGCGGCGCGGCTTCACCACGAGCTTCGCGCAGTTCGGCGCGCCGGCCGGCATGGTCCTCGCCAACGGCGCGCTCGCGCTCGTGACGATGATGACCACCGACCAGCAGTTCCTCGACTGGGCGTGGCGCGTGCCGTTCCTCGTGAGCGTCGTCCTCGTATTCGTCGGGCTCTACATCCGGATCGGCGTGCTCGAGACCCCGGTCTTCGAGAGCCTCAAGGCCCGGGGCGCCGTGCGGAAGGCGCCCCTCGTCGAAGTCGTCCGGAAGAACTGGCGCGAGATCGCGTTGACGGCGCGGCTGCGCACCGGGCAGCAGGTGGACTTTTACATCTTCACGACCTACATCATCACCTACGCCACGCAGCAGCTCGGGTTCAGCCGCAGCATGATCCTGAGCTTCGTGATGCTGCAGGCGCTGCTCTCGACGATGGTGACGCCGTTCTTCGGGCACCTGTCCGACGTCTACGGGCGCCGCCGCGTCGTCGCCATCGGCTGCGTCATCATGGCCATCTACCCGTTCATCTACTTCGGCCTGCTCGACATGCGTTCGACGACGCTCGCGTTCGTGGCGGTGTTCTTCGCGCTGCCGCTGCACGACATGCAGTACGCGCCGCAGGCGGCGTTGATTTCGGAGAGCTTTCCCGGCTCGCTGCGCTACAGCGGCTCGTCGCTCGGCTACCAGCTCGCGTCGATTACGGCCGGCGGTCCCGCGCCCATTATTGCCGTGCTGCTGTACCAGCGGTTCGGCTCGTCACGGGCCGTGGCGGTCTACATGGCCATCTGCGCGGTCATCAGCCTCGTCTGCGTGTTCGCGCTGAAGGAGCGGGCGGGGACGCTGGATCAGCAGTAGAGCGGTTCTCGGGTGCTCGGGTGCTCAGGTGCTCAGGTGCTGGGGTGCTCAGGTGCTCGGGTGCCTGGGTGCCCGTTCACATGGGTTCATTGGTTTCACGAACGAACCTGAGCACCAATGAACCCAGGAACCTGAAGAACCGGCACCCCAGCACCAGAGCACCCCAGCACCCGAGCACCCAAGAACCCTCTTCTACCGGGCTTTCTCCAGCGCAAAGTCCAGGTTCCGCTGCGCGTCGGCGAAATCGGGCCGCAGGGCGAGCGACTGCCGGAAGCGGTCGATCGCCTCGTCCAGCCTGCCGAGCGAGGCGAGCGCGACGCCCATGTTGTTGAGGGCCTCCACGGAGCCTGGCGCCAGCTCCAGCACCGCGCGGAACTGTTCGACCGCTTCCGCAAACCGGCCGGCTTCGAGCAGGGCCGTCGCTCGCGCGTAGCGCTCGCGGACCTGTGCGTCGGCGGCGCCCGCGGGTGGAGTCTGGCGGTCGGCCGTCGTGCCCAGCAGCCGCTGCAGCTCGGGCGATTCCGGCACGATCGAGCCGAGATAGCCGCTGCCGGCCACCGTCCGTCCCCTGGTCAGGCCGGCGCCTCCATCCGCAGCGCGATACGCCAGATCGCTCATGGCCAGATACGTCTCGATCCCGTCGACGAGCGCGACGGGCGTGCCGCCGCTGAAGCACGCCGGGCACCACGCGGCCACCTGATTCACGGCGATGACGGAGGGCGGGATCCCGCCCTCGCCGAAATCCAGCAGCGACCGCTTGCCGTACTCCTGGATGGGACGGTCGTCAGTCACCGGCGGCGACTCGCGCGTTGCCGCGACGAGCGTCTCCGTGGAAGCGACGAAGGTGCCGACAATCTCGCGCGGGCTTCCGAGATCGAGCCGCCGCAGGTCGGCCTGCACCGCCGGAGCGCGCAAGAGCGCCGCCGCCACGCGGCCCGGATCGATCGTGTTCCGCGCGTCGTTGGCGCCGATGAGCAGGAGATTCGTGTTGGCGCCGGAGAGGAGCACTGCGTTCGGGAAGACATCGACGAACGCGCGGATCATCGACAGGATCGTGTCGTGCGGCACGCCGAACACCGGCAGCCACTGGCTGAGGTAGCCGCCCGGCGTCAGTCGCGAGCGCGCACTGCGGTAGAACTCGCGCGAGTAGAGCCCGGCGACCCCCGCATGCACGATCGGCGGCGGCTCGAGCGTAATCAGGTCGTACGATCCGGCCGCCTGCATCCGCAGGTGATCGCGGCCGTCATTGACGTACACGGCCACGCGCGGGTCGCGCAGGACATCGTGGTTGACGTCGCTGAAGTAACTCGAGTGCCGGAGGACGTGCGCCGACAGGTCCACGATGTCGACGCGCTCGACCGTCGGGTGCAGCGTCGCCGCGTGTGCCGTATTGCCCACCCCGTAACAGAGCACCAGCACGCGCGTCGGGCTGTCGAGCGACAGCAGCGGGATGTGCGCCATGGCGCGCATGTAGCGCTGGGAGAAGAGCTCCGTTGACGACATCGGATGTCCGTTCGTCACCAGCACCCGGCCGCCGTCGGGGCCGTCGGTGACGGCAATGACCTCGGTCAGCCCCTCGCTGACCGCGTACGCCTTCTCCAGGGGAAAGAGCATTTCTTTCGCGATCAGAGCGTCGGACGGCAGCAGGAGCCAGAGGCCAAGGCTGGCGGCGGCCACGGTCAGCGAGCCGGCGAGCGGCCACGGGCCGGGCCGATCGGCGCGCCCCGCCAGGTACAGGGGAGCGATTCCGCCCGCCGAGACGCTGACGAGCAGCGTCGTGCTGGCCTGGATGCCGAGCATCGGCAGCAGGAGAAAGCCGGTGGCGAGGGAGCCGCCGACGGCCCCCGCAGTATTGGCCAGGTAGAGCACGCCCGCGCGTCGCCCGACGCGCGATTCCACGCACTGGATGGCGGCGTTGGCCAGCGGGAACGCGAAGCCCATCAGAAGCGACGGCAGTCCCGCCACCGCGATGATGGGCGCGGCGTTGAACCAGACCTCCGCCCACGACCGCGCCCAGCCGTCGAGGGCGAGCTGGCCGGCGGACCAGTCGCGGATCTGCCGTGCGTCGATGGAGACCAGGCCCAGGAGTGTTGACGCGACGAACAGCCCCTGCACGAGCATCCACATCTGGACCGGCCGGCCGACCCGGCGCTGCAGCCATCCACCCGCGAGCGCGCCCGCGCCGATGCCGCACAGGATCACGGTGAGCAGCAGCGAGAAGACCGCGCGGTATTCGCCCAGCACGATGCTGAAGTGGCGGAACCAGACGATCTCCATGCCCATCGCGGCAAAGCCGGACAGGGCGATGGCGAGGCTGGTCCACGCTGTTGTCGGGTCCGGCTGAAGCCGGACACTACGTACGTCCGCATCACCGCGTGCGTCCTTCTTGATGTACGTAGTGTCCGGCTTTAGCCGGACCGTGGCGCCGCGTGCGAGCGAGAAGGCACCAAGCGCCGCGGCGACATTGAACGCGAACGCGACGAGCTGCGTGCGCTGGAAGCCAAACGCGGGCACGAGCGCGAAGTCCGTGAGGAAGCAGCCCACCGCGGCCCCGGTGGTGTTGGCGGCGTAGAGCAGCGCAATCCGCCATCCGCCGGCCGGCAGCTCGCGCCCGACGACATGCCGGACGAGCAGCGTCAGGGTGCCGCCCATCAGCAGCGTGATTGGCGCCAGCAGGCCGACGGCCAGCGCCGCGCGCCCGACATATGACGACGTGGTGAGGATGTACCAGCCGTCGGGCCCTGGGGTGTAGGAGGAGAAGCGGGCCGACAGGTCTCCAAGGTGCGGCAGCAGCGCGGACAGCCCGAGCGCGAGCGCGCCCACGGCGAGCTCCACGACGCCAAAGGCGCGCAGCAGCGAGTCGGGCCGGAGGCGGTAGCGTCGATCCGCCCAGGCGCCGGCCGCGAAGCTGCCGGCGCCCAGTCCGAGCATGAACACCGCCACGACGAGCGACGCCGAGTAGATCGTGTTGCCGAAGACATTGCCGAAGGCGCGCACCCAGACGACCTGATAGATGAGGCCGCTCAGGCCCGAGCAGACAAACAGCAGATAGACCATATCGGCGGAAGCGGGTCATTGTCAGCGAGCCGTCGTCGCTTGACAACCCCGGGTCTCTCATTGTGATTGCGCCCGGAACTGGGCGATAATCGGCGCCGATATCTCTATTGTGGAGGCTGGCATGAAATCCTTGATTGCGGTCGTGACGCTCGTGGCGCTGGCTACGCTGACTCTTGCAGCGCAGGGCGGCAGGCCGCTCATCGTGCAGACCAATTCGGCGGGCGACAACGTGATGCTCATCGACCCGGCCACCGACCGGATCGTCACGGAGATCCCCGAGATCGAGGTGGGCCACGGCGCCGCGGCCGCCCCCGACGGCAGCCGCCTGTATTTCAGCAACGAGGCACTGAGCACGCTCGACGTGGTCGACACGAGGACCATGCGCGTCGCGAAGCGGATTCCGCTGAGCGGGCATCCCAACAACGTGTCGATTCGCAAGGACGGCAAGCGCGTCTACGTCGCCATCACCGGACCCCAGGGGGGCGTTGATGTCATCGACACGATGGGCGACCAGCGCGCGAAGACCATCCGGGTGCTCGGCGGCGTGCACAACCCGATCCTCACGCCCGACGGCAAGTACGTCGTCGCCGGCTCCACGGGCGGCGCGGTCGCCACGGTGATCAACACCGAGACCGAGATGCCCGAGTGGTCGATTCACTTCGAAGGCGGCGTGCGTGTCTTCTGCTTCGAGGCGAATCCGGACGGTTCGACCAAGCGCATGTTCGCCCAGATCACGAACCTGCACGGCTTCGCCATCGTCGACTGGGCGCAGCGGAAGGAAGTGGGCCGCATCAAGCTGCCGGATATCCCCGTAGCCGAGCGGAACAACGAAGGCATTCAGGGCGCCCCCGCGCACGGGATTCTCATCACGCCGGACGGCAAGACGCTCTGGTCGACGAGCAAGTTCAACAGCGCCGTCTACGTGTATTCGATGCCCGACCTCAAGTACATCGGCGAAGTGAAGGTCGGCAAGGTGCCCGACTGGATCACCTTCACGCCGGACAGCAAGAAGCTGTACGTCGCCAACGCGCACGACAACACCGTGTCGGTGATCGACGTCGCCGCGCGCAAGGAGATCACGCGGATCAAGGTCGGACAGGTGCCGAAGCGGAACATCACGGCGATTCTGCCGACGTTCCCGGCCACCAATTGAGGTCTCCCATGGGCCGGTCTTCTGCTTTCTTCGCAGTGGTCGCGCTGCTGCTGGCGCCCGGGCTCCCGTCGGCGCGGGCGGCGCAGCAGGGCGGCGGCGCCGCCCCGGCGATGCTGGACTACGAGGTGTTCAAGGCGCGCGTGCAGCCGATCCTGATGGCGCCGCGGAAGGGGAACGCGCGCTGCGTGTCGTGCCACGCGACCGGCGGGGGCAACTCCTATCTGGAGCCGCTGCCGGCGGGCAGCACGACGTACACCGAGGATCAGACGCGGCGCAACTTCGAGCGCGTCGCGCGGCTGGTCGCGCCGGGCGAGCCGCTCAAGAGCCTCCTGCTGCTCAATCCGCTCGCGGAAGAGGCGGGCGGCAGCCACTGGCACGGCGGCGGCAAGCACTGGCAGTCGCAGAACGACGCGGAATGGCAGGCGCTGGCGGCCTGGGTGAAGACGAGGGCGGACGCGCCCGCGGCGTCAGCGTCCGCGGCGCGGCCGGTGGCTGCACCGGCGCCGCCGCCCGCATCGCCGCTCGATTACGACGCGTTCAAGGCACGCGTGCAGCCGATCCTGATGGCGTCGCGGAAAGGGAACGCGCGCTGCGTGTCGTGCCACGCCACCGGCGGCGGCAATTCCTACCTGGAGCCGCTGCCATCGGGCAGCACGACGTACACCGAGGATCAGACGCGGCGCAACTTCGATCGCGTCACGCGGCTGGTCGCGCCGGGCGAGCCGCTCAAGAGCCTCCTGCTGCTCAATCCGCTCGCGGAAGAGGCGGGCGGCAGCCACTGGCACGGCGGCGGCAAGCACTGGCAGTCGCAGAACGACGCCGAGTGGCAGACGTTGGCGGCGTGGGTCCGCGGCACGCGGTGATCGGCCGCAGAACCTTCCTCGGTCAGACGCTCGTCATCGGCGCGCTGGGTCTGGCGCGGCGCCTGTGGGCCCAGGGCGCCGCGTTTCTCCGCTTCCGTCCGCTCCCGGCGCCGGTGGCCGTGCCGCTCGCCGACATGCTCGCGCAGTGGCGGTCGCGGCAGTTCGTCGCCGACGCCGTGACCCTCGACACGGCGGCCACCCCCAACCAGCCGATTCGCATCACGGGGATGGTCGTGCGCACCGGCGCGGCGGGCGACAATACGCCCGACCGCTTCCAGGCCGTCTGCCTCCGCTGCCCGCACGAGGGCTGCGAAATCGAGTTCGTCAGCGACCCGGCCAGGCTGCCGCCCGAGGTCGTCACCGAGATCGGCCATCCCGTCACCGAGCCGGTCTACGTCTGCCCCTGCCACAACAGCACGTTCACCGCGGAAACCGGCGAGCGGCTCGCCGGTCCCGCGCCGCGCGGCCTCTACCGCTTCCGTGTGACGAAGGTCAGCGAGACGGCGGTCGAGATCGGCGAGGTGGAAGAAGACCTGCTGCTGTTCGTCTGAACCCGCGGTGTGTCGCGCGCCGGTCGCTGCTAAAGCGGTTTGCAGATGGCTGTGGCAGGCCAGGGCCAGGCACGGGCCCGGGATTTGGCTGCGGTCCTCCGCTCAGCACCGCGGAACACCCGGCTCTCCGCCGGCCCTTCACGCCCCGCGCAGGTCCGTGACCTGCGCGTCTTCACGCTGCGAGCCGGGTGTTTCCCCGTCGCTGTCGCGGTGCTTCGAGTGCGGTCCTCGATCACATCCCGGGCCCGCGCCCGCCGTGGCGCGAGCCGCCGCGTTCGAGAGGCGCGACTGTCGGCGTCGTGACACGCGGCAGGGGTAAACCGGGCCCGAAAC
>JACQZV010000043.1 GCA_016213695.1 Acidobacteriota bacterium
GCCCGCGCCGCTTCACTTTCGGCGAGCCGCTCCTCCACCGTGCCGTTGCTGCTCATCTCGCCCGCGGTGAGATCGCACAACCCGACGCGATGGCCGACCGCGGCGTGCCTGGCCAGCGTCGCGCCGATGCCGATTTCGATGTCGTCAGGGTGCGGTCCGAACGCCAGAATGGCGACCGGGCCGGCCTCGCCCGTCATCTCGTCCACCCGAAGACCTCGTCCTCCTTTTCCGGCGCATCCTGAACGGCGCGCACGAGGATGCGCGCGGCCACGAACGCGCCGGTGACGCTGTGGGCGCCCCCGCCGATGGCAAACAGGTGATGTGGATAGTTCCGGTGGGCGCCGATGTACATGAGGCCGTCAGCCGTCTCGCCGTACGCCGTGTCCCAGCTGTACGCCGGCCGCAGGCCGAGAATCGCCGGATACGTCTTCAGTACTTCGTACATCAGCTGCCCGGTCCGCTGGACAATCGCCGTGGCCTTCGTGCGCGGCGGCGTTTCCGGCTGATCTCCGCCGGCGATCACGAGCCGGTCGTCGTGCGTCCGGCTGACGCGTGTCGGGGGCACGCGCAGGTCGCGCAGGATCACGCGCGGATGGGCGAGCTCGCGGCGCATCGCCGCCGGCATGCACTCGGTCACCACGACGTACGCCTCCCGGGGATCCAGGTGGCGCTGCAGCGACTTGAACTCGGGCGTCGCGCTGCCGGTGGCGACGATGACCTTGCGCGCCCGGATCCGGCCGCCCCCGGTGATGACGTCGGCGAACCGGCGCGTGAAGCGCACCCGCGTGACGGGGGAGCGTTCGAAACACGCGGTGCCGCGGCGGACCGCGGCCCTCGCCAGGCCGAGACAGGCGCGGTAGGGATCGAAGGCGAAGGCGTCACGCAGCCTGAGAGCGGCGGCCGCCTCGGCCTTCAGACGGCTGTGCATCTGCGGGCGGGTCAACCACGCCCCGTCGAGCCCCGCCGCATGGCGCGCGTCGTACTCGCGCCGCAGCAGCCGCTCGTCCGCCGCGCCCGCGACCACGAGCGCCTCGCGCGGGTCGAGCGCACACGGGATGCGCAGGCGGCGCAGCAGCGCGGCCCCGTCGAGCGCCCCCCTCCGCCACGCCTCGAACACGCGCCGCGCCGACGCGAGGCCGTGTGCCGCCGCGATGTCGCGAAACGCGGGTCCCGGGTCGGGGCTCAGCATCCCCGCGCTGCGCCCGGTCCGCCCCTGGCCCACCCGCCCCCGCTCGAGCAGGATCGTCGTCAGGCCCGCCGCCGCGCACGCGTGGGCGGCGGCGCAGCCGGTCAGTCCCGCGCCGATGACGACAACGTCGGCCGTGCACTCGCCGCGGAAGCGCGGAAAGGACGGCACCTTCGAAGACGGAAATTGGTGAATCCAGCCGGAAACACCGTAACGTGTGGGCATGGTCAGCGTCGTGTCGCGATCGGCATGACGAGGCATTGTAGCGTGCCGCTAAGATTGACCAAACAGCATGAGAACGCTTCTCCGTCTGCTGGCCGCGCTGCTGGCGCTGCTGCTCGTGGCATCGGCGGCCGTCGTCTTCTGGGGGCGCGCCGAACTGCGCGGGAGTCTGCCGCAGCTCGAGGGCGAGCGGCGGTTGCCGGGCCTCTCGGCCCCTGTCGCGGTCAGGCGGGACGCGCTCGGCATCCCCGCCGTGCACGCGGCCACGCGCGCCGATGCCGCGAGGGCGACCGGATTTCTCCACGCCCAGGACCGGTTCTTCCAGATGGACCTCTCGCGCCGGCGCGCCGCCGGGGAGCTGGCCGCGCTCGTGGGCCCGCGGGCGGTACCGGTCGACCGCGAGATCCGCATCCATCGTTTTCGCGCGGAGGCGCAGCGCGCGGTGGCGCTGCTGAGCCCCGAGGACCGCGAGGTCCTCGATGCCTACACCGCAGGCGTGAACGCAGGGCTCCAGGCGCTCGGCACGCCCCCCTTTGAGTACCTCCTGCTGCGCCAGGCGCCCGTCCCGTGGCGCCCGGACGACACGCTGCTCGTCGTCCTGACCATGTTCGTCACGCTGCAGGATGACGACGGATCGTACGAGGCAGCGCTCGGAACGATGCGCGACGTGCTGCCAGCGCCGATGGTCGATCTGCTCGCGCCGCAGGGCTCCGAGTGGGACGCGCCGCTCGCCGGCCCCGCCTTCGCGACGCCGCCGATTCCGGGACCGGAGGTCTACGACCTGCGCTCGAAGCGGGCGGGCAAGCCGGCGGCGCCACGTCCCGGGGCTCAACCCCCGAATTTCGACCAGGTGCGATTGGGAGATGGCGGATCTGATGTGGCTGGTGGGCGTTGGGCTCTGGGCGTTGACGATGGCGACCGCGACGCCGCCGCCATCGGCAGCAACAGCTTCGTCGTCGCCGGCCGGCTGACCGAGGATGGACGGCCGCTCGTGGCCAACGACATGCACCTCAGCATCCGCGTGCCGAACACGTGGTACCGCGCGTCGATCGAGTGGACCGACTCGTCCGCACCGGGCGGGCGGCGCCGGCTCGCCGGCGTCACGCTGCCCGGCGTGCCCGCGATGGTCGTCGGCAGCAACGGCCAGGTCGCCTGGGGATTCACGAACACCTACGCCGACTGGAGCGACATCGTTCTGCTGGAGACCGACGCGGCGCGGCCAGGTTCGTACCTGACGCCGGAGGGATGGCGCGAGTTCGAGCGCCACGACGAGCGCATCGAGGTGGCCGGCGCGGAGGCCGAGCGGCTCACCGTGCGGTGGACGATCTGGGGACCGCTGCTCGATCCCGACGCCCGCGGGCGCGCGCGCGCCTACCGGTGGGTGGCGCATTCGGCCGAGCGGCTCGCCGCCTCGATCCGGCCGCTCGAAGCCGCGCGGTCCATTGACGAGGCGTTCGATGAGGCGAACGGAATGGGGACGCCCGGCCAGAACATCGTCGCCGCCGACACCGCCGGGCGAATCGGCTGGAGCGTCTACGGCTCCATTCCGCGGCGGGTGGGCTTCGACGGACGGATCCCCGCGTCGTGGGCGGACGGATCGAAACGCTGGGACGGATGGCTGAGCGACGCCGAGTATCCGCGTATTGTCGATCCGAAGGACGGACGTGTGTGGACGGCCAACGCGAGGGTCGTGGACGGCGAGATGCTCGCCAGGCTCGGCGACGGCAGCTACGAGATCGGCTCGCGCGCGCGCATCATCCGCGACCGGCTGTTCGCGCGCGAGCGGTTCGGTGCCGGCGACCTCCTGGCCATTCAGCTCGATACGCGCGCCGAGTTTCTCTCCCGCTGGCGGACGCTGCTGCTCGACACGCTGGCCGGCGCCGGCAGCGGCCGCGCCGAACTCCGCGACCTCGTCGAGCGCGGCTGGACGGGACAGGCCGACCCCGATTCGGCCGCGTACCGCCTGGTGCGCGTGTTTCGCGAAACCGTGTCGGCGCGCGTCATTGCGTTCGTGCTGTCGGAGTGCGCGGACGCGGATCCGGCGTTCAACTACACGACCGTCAGGCGCCGTGACGCCGCCATCTGGCGGCTTGTGACGGAGCAGCCGTTCCACCTGCTCGATCCGCAGTACGGCTCCTGGGCGGAGATGCTGCTGGCGGCGGCGGACGATACGATCGCGCAGTCGATGCGCGACCGGCGCGGCAGCCTCGGCGACCGCGTCTGGTCGGAGTACAACGTCACGGCGTTCCGTCATCCGCTCTCGGGCGCCGTCCCCTTCTTCGCACGCTGGCTCGATATGCCGTACACGCCGCTGCCGGGCGACGTGTATACGCCGCGGGTGCACTGGGGCTCCATCGGCGCATCGGAGCGGATGATCGTGTCACCGGGGCGCGAGGCCGACGGCATGATGCACATGCCGACCGGACAGAGCGGCCATCCACTGTCGCCGTTTTATGCGAACTCACACGCCGCCTGGGTCGCGGGCGAGCCGACTCCTTTCCTGCCCGGAGCGCCGCGCTACACCCTCACGCTCATTCCGTGAATGCCGCGTCCCCGGCGCCCGCCGGGTCTGCGACGCCTGCATCGCGCGCGTCGCGAGACCGCCGGCGTTTCGACGTTCAGATGAGCAGCGCGTCGCGCGCCGCGACGACGCGGTCCTGCGCGGCCTCGACGGTCGCCGCGGCGGCCGTCATGTGGCCCATCTTGCGCCCCGGCCGCGGGTTCCTCTTGCCATACAGGTGGAGCTTCACGTCGGGAAAGCGGCACGCGGCGGCCCAGTTCGGCTCGCCGTCAACCCAGAGATCGCCCAGGAGGTTCGCCATGGCCGCCGGCCGTGGAATGTCGGTCGATCCGAGCGGCAGGCCGCAGACCGCGCGCACCTGCTGCTCGAACTGACTGGTCACGGCGACATCAAAGGTGAGGTGGCCCGAGTTGTGGGGCCGCGGCGCGAGCTCGTTGACGAGCAGCTCGCCGTCGGTGCTCACGAAGAACTCGACGCACAGCACGCCGACATACTGCAGCTCCTCCAGGATCGTCCTGGTGATCTCGGCGGCCTTCTGTGCCGTGCCGGGAGCGATCGCGGCGGGCACGGTGGTCAGGTCGAGGATGTGGTGATGATGGCGGTTCTCGAACGGCTGGAACTGGGCGACCGCCCCGTCGAGGCCGCGCGCGGCCACCACCGAGATCTCCGCCTGCAGGCTGATGAATTTCTCGACGACCGCTTCCTGATGGCCGATGGCCGCCCAGACGTGCTCGACGTCGGCGGGCGTGGTCACCTTGTGCTGTCCCTTGCCGTCGTAGCCGAACGCGGCCGTCTTGACGACCGCCGGGGTGCCGACGCGCGTGACGGCATCCCACAGTTCGTCGAGGCTCGAGGCGGCGAAGAACGGGGCGGTCGGCACGCCGCGGTCCGCGAGAAACGTCTTCTCGCGCGCCCGCTGCTGGGCGGTGTGCAGCGCCACCGCCGACGGCCGCACCGGCGCGAACGCCTCGACGGCGTCGATGGCCTCGATGGGCACGTTCTCGAACTCGAAGGTCACCACGTCGACGCCGCGCGCGAAGGCGCGCAGGGCGTCGAGGTCCTCGTAGGCGGCGGTAATCTCGACGTCGGCCACCTGCCCGGCGGGCGAATCGTCCTCGGGCGAAAAGGCATGGACGCGGTAGCCCATCCGGCGGGCCGCGATGGCGAACATGCGCCCGAGCTGGCCGCCGCCGAGCACGCCGAGCGCGGCACCAGGGCCGATCGGGCGGGCGTGCCCGCCGAACGCATGCGACGCGGGCCGGCTCACGGCAGGCGTTCCTGGCGGACTTTCTCGGTCTGTTCGTGGCGGAAGGCGTGAAGCTTCGCGCGCAGGTCGGGGCGCGAATTCGCGAGGATGGAGACGGCGAGCAGGCCGGCGTTGGTGGCGCCCGGCTTGCCGATCGCCAGCGTGCCGACCGGCACGCCGCCCGGCATCTGGACGATCGAGAGCAGCGAGTCGAGCCCCTGGAGCGCCGCGCTCTGAATGGGCACGCCGAGCACCGGCAGCGCCGTGTGCGCCGCCACCATGCCGGGCAGGTGCGCGGCGCCCCCCGCGCCGGCGATGATCACCTCGACGCCGCGCGCCTCCGCGCCGCCGGCAAACTCGGCCATCCACGCGGGCGTGCGATGGGCCGAGACGACATGGCGTTCGTGCGCCACGCCGAACCGGTCGAGCATGTCGCAGGCATGCTTCATCGTCTCCCAGTCCGAGGACGACCCCATGACGACGGCGACGAGCGGCTGTTCCATGCGGGAAAGCGGATTTTACTCTACACTCACGGGCGGGGTGCGCCTATGCGGTTCCGATTCGTCCTGCCTGCCCTGATCCTGAGCGCGCTTCCGCTGCACGCGCAGCAGCCGGCCCCCGCCCCGCTCGAGGTCCGGTACGAACAGTTCACGCTCGACAACGGGCTGACGGTCATCCTGCATCGCGACGCCAGCGTGCCCGTGGTCAGCCTGAACATCTGGTACCACGTCGGGTCCGCCAACGAGCGCCCGGGCCGGACCGGGTTCGCGCACCTGTTCGAGCATCTGATGTTCGAAGGGTCCGGCCATGTCCCGGAAGGCGCGTTCGACACGCTGCTCGAGGCGGCGGGCGCGACCAACAACGGATCCACCGACGTCGACCGGACCAATTACTTCATCGATCTGCCGGCCAACGCGCTGGAGCTCGCGCTGTATCTCGAATCGGATCGCATGGGCTACCTGCTCGACACGATGTCGCCCGAGCGCGTCAACGGCCAGCGCGACGTCGTCAAGAACGAGCGGCGGCAGAGCTACGAGAACCGGCCGTACGGCATGGCGTCGCTCGAGCTCGACCGCATGCTCTGGCCCGAGGGGCATCCGTACAGCTGGCCGACGATCGGGTCGATGGAGGATCTGACCGCGGCGAGCCAGGACGATGTCGTGGCGTTCTTCAAGACGTACTACACGCCGAACAACGCCAGCCTCGTCATCGCCGGCGACATCGACCTCGCCCGCACCCGCGCGCTCGTCGAGTCGTGGTTCGGCGACATTCCGCGCGGTCCGGTGGTGCAGCCGGTGGCGCCGCCGCCCGCGGTACTGACCGGCATCACGAAGAAGACGCTGACCGACCAGGTGCAGCTGCCGCGCCTGTACCTGGGATGGCTGACGCCGCGCGAGTTCGCGCCGGGGGACGCCGCGCTCGAAGTGGCCGCCTCGATTCTCGCCGAC
This sequence comes from Acidobacteriota bacterium, assembly GCA_016213695.1. Classification (GTDB taxonomy): domain Bacteria; phylum Acidobacteriota; class Vicinamibacteria; order Vicinamibacterales; family UBA2999; genus DATCJA01. Next base: position 6,624 of record JACQZV010000043.1, read on the forward strand.
GGCAAGAATTCGCGGCTCTACAGGCGCCTCGTGTACGACATGCAGATCGCGCAGGACGTGGAGGCGGTGCAGCAGGGCGCAGCGCTCGGCGGCTCGTTCCTGATTGTGGCCACCGCGCGGCCCGGCCACACGGCGGCGGAGATCGAGACGATCGTGGACGAGGAAATCGATCGGCTGCGGCAGGCGCCGCCCGAGGCGCGCGAGGTGCGGCGCGTCCTCAACCAGATCGAGGCGTCGTTCTACCGCGCGATGGAACGCGTCGGCGGGTTCGGCGGCAAGGCGAACCAGCTCAATGCGTACTACGTGGCCGGCGGCGGGCCGGACTTCTTCGCTGAAGATCTCGCCAGGTACACGGCGCTCTCCCCGGCCGACGTGCAGGCGGCGGTCGTGCGCTGGCTGCCCTCCGATCGCCGGGTGGAACTCGTCGTGGAACCGGAGACGAAGCGATGACGGCGCGTCGTGTGCGTCGTGGTGTGATTCTGGCTGCGGCTCTCGGCGCGGTCGTGTCCGCGCAGGAGCGCCCCGATCGATCGAAGCCACCCGCCCTCGCGCCCGCGCCGGAGCTGCGGCTGCCGCCGGTCGCCAGGCGCGCGCTGTCGAACGGCCTGCGCGTCTGGGTGATCGAGTCGCACGAGGTGCCGATCGTGCAGCTCAGCCTCGTCGTCCGCGCCGGCGGCGCCGACGACCCGGCCGGACAGTTCGGCGCGGCGAGCCTGACGGCCGCCATGCTGGACGAGGGCGCCGGCACCCGCTCGGCCCTCGAGATTGCCGACGCGATGGAGTTTCTCGGCGCAACGCTCGCCACCGCGAGCTCGTTCGACGCCTCGTTCGTCCGGCTGAACGTCCCCGTCGGGCACCTGAACGAGGCGCTTCCGCTCGTGGCCGACGTCGCGCTCCGGCCCACTTTCCCGGACAAGGACCTCGAGCGGCTGCGCCAGGAGCGGCTCACCGCGCTGCTGCAGGCGCGCGACGACCCGGCGTCGATTGCCGGTATGGCGTTCCCGAGGATAGTGTTCGGCGCCGGGCACCGCTATGGCACCGGCATGGCGGGAACCGAGGCGAGCCTGAAGGCGCTGTCGGCCGGCGCCCTGCGCGCGTTCCACGCGACGTCCTACCAGCCCGCCAACGCCACGCTGCTCGTGGTGGGAGATACGACGGCGGACAGCGTCATGCCCCGACTCGAGAGCGCATTCGGCTCGTGGCGGCCGGCGGCGCCCATCGGCCGTCCGGCGGCGGTGCCGGCGGCCGCGCAGATCGGCCAGCGGCAGGTCTTTCTCGTGGACAAGCCCGGTGCGGCACAGTCGCAGATCCGCATCGGGTGGGTGGGCGTGCCGCGCTCGACGCCCGACTATTTCCCCCTGCTCGTGCTGAACACCGCCCTCGGCGGATCGTTTACCTCGCGGCTGAACCAGAACCTGCGCGAGGAGCACGGCTACGCGTACGGCGCCGGCTCCGCGTTCGACATGCGGCTGTCGGCCGGGCCGTTTGTCGCGGCCGCCGGCGTGCAGACGGACAAGACCGCCGAGGCGGTGCGGGAGTTCTTCAACGAGCTCACCGCCATCAGAGAGCCGCTCGACGCCGGGGAACTCGCAAAGACGAAGAACTACATCGCGCTCGGCTTCCCGTCGGAATTCGAAACCAGCACCGACCTGGCGCGCCGCCTCGAAGAGGTGGTCGTCTACGGGCTCGCGGACGACTACGTCGAGCGGTACATCGGCCGCGTGATGGCGGTGACCGCCGACAGCGTCCGGCGCGCCGCGCAGCAGTACATCCAGCCCTCACGGTTTGCCGTCGTGGTCGTTGGCGACCGCAAGACGATCGAACCCGGCCTCCGGGCCCTCAACCTGGGGCCGATGCGGGTGATGACCGTGGAGGAAGCGATCGGACCGTAACGTGTTACGCCGTCATCCGCGTCTTCAGTTCCGCGTCAATCGCTGCCATGAACGCCTCGGTCGTGAGGAACGGGTAATCCGGCCGGATCAGCGTGGCCAGGTCTTTGGTCATCCGTCCTGACTCGACCACGTCGACACAGGCTTTCTCGAGCGTCGTGGCAAACGTCACCACGTCGGGTGTGTGGTCGAACGTGCCGCGGTACTGGAGTCCGCGCGTCCACGCGAAAATCGACGCGATTGGATTCGTGGAGGTCGGCTTGCCCTGCTGGTGCAGGCGGTAGTGGCGCGTCACGGTGCCATGGGCGGCTTCCGCCTCCACCGCCTTGCCGTCGGGCGACATGAGCACCGACGTCATCAGCCCGAGCGAGCCGTAGCCCTGCGCCACCGTGTCGGACTGCACGTCGCCGTCGTAGTTCTTGCACGCCCAGAGGTATCCGCCGCTCCACTTCAGGTTCGACGCGACCATGTCGTCAATCAGACGATGCTCGTAGGTCAGGCCCTTGGCCTCGAAGGCCTTCCGGAAATCGGCGTCGAACACCCGCTGGAAGGTGTCCTTGAACGTGCCGTCGTACGCCTTGAGGATCGTGTTCTTCGTTGACAGGTAGACCGGGTAGTTCCGGCCGAGCGCGTAGGTGAAACAGGCGCGCGCGAAGCCCTCGATGGAGGACTCGAGGTTGAACATCCCGAGCGCGATGCCGCCCCCCTTGGCCTTGATGATTTCGCGTTCGATCGGCTCGCCGCCGCCTTCCGGTCGCCAGCTGATCGTGATCGTCCCCGCGCCCGGGAACCGGAAGTCCTGCGCGCGGTACTGATCGCCGAAGCCGTGGCGGGCCACCACCACCGGCTTGTCCCAGTGCGGGATGATGCGCGGCACGTTCCGGCAGATGATCGGCTCGCGGAAGATCGTGCCGTCGAGGATGTTGCGGATCGTGCCGTTCGGCGACCGCCACATCTGCTTGAGGCTGAACTCCTTGACGCGCGCCTCGTCCGGCGTGATGGTGGCGCACTTGACGCCCACGCCGTACGTTCTGGTCGCCTCCGCGGCGTCGATGGTGATCTGATCGTTCGTCCGGTCTCGCGACTGGACCGACAGGTCGTAGTACTTCAGGTCGATATCGAGATACGGCAGGATGAGTGTCTCGCGGATCGTCTGCCAGATGATGCGGGTCATTTCGTCGCCGTCGATCTCGACGACGGGGTTCTTCACCGTGATCTTGTGCATGCAGGCTCCTGGGTGCGCTCCTCGACGGGGAGGACAAACGTCAAATTATAACGTGGCGGTCAGGCTCTTCTGGCGCGCGCGACGCGGGCCTCGACCGCGCTGACGGCGGATCCCACGACGACCACCGCCAGCGCGCCAATCACGTTGTGCCAGAGAAAGGCCACGGTCGTGAATCTGGCCGCCCACGCCACCGATCCCATGCCGGCGATGAGCCCGAGGAAGGCGCCGTTGGCCGTCGCGCGCGGAACGCCCACGGCGAGGATGAAGACGCCGAGGATCGATCCGTAGAAGAACGATCCGAAGCGGTTCACCACTTCGATGAGCGAGCCGAGCTCGGCCGCCCAGACCGCCACCGCGCTGGCAAAGAGGCCCCAGAAGCCGGTCGCCACGCGCGACACGCGCAGGTAATGGCGGTCCTCGGCCTCGCGCCGCAGGAACCGGCGGTAGAAATCGATCACCGTCGCGGTCGAGAGCGACGCCATCTCGGCCGAGATGGTCGACATCGCGGCGGCCAGGATGGCGGCGATGAGCAGCCCCACGAGGCCCACCGGCATCCCGGTCATGATGAAGGTCGGGAACACGTAGTTCACGTCGTTGTAGGCGGCATCGCCCGTGGCCTGGCGCACGAGCGCGAGCGCGTCGCCGCGGACGGCGCGCACCTCCGCCTCGCGGGCCTTGAACACCTCGACGGCCGCCCCGCCGGCCGCATCTTCCCGCACCGCGGCACGCGCCGCCTCGCGCCGCGCCGACTCGGCCGCCTCGAACCGCCGCTCGAGCGACGCGTACTCGGCCGCCCGCGCGCCGCCGCGCAGCTCGCGCTCGTGCGTCCGGTTGAAGAGCATCGGCGCGGGCGTGAAGAGGTAGAACACGAACACCAGGACGCCGACGAGCAGCACCAGCGCCTGCAGCGGAATCTTCCAGTACGCGCTCATGAGCAGCGAGGTGCGCGCCTCGTCAACCGATCGCGCGGTCAGGTACCGCTGCACCTGGCTCTGGTCGGTGCCGAAGTACGAGCAGAACAGGAACAGCGCGGCGATGGTCCCCGACCAGAAGGTGTACGGGTTGGTGAGATCGAACGTGAAGTCGAACGTCTGGAGCCGGCCGGTCGAGCCCGCCAGGTGCAGCGCCTGGAGGAGGCTCACGTCGGGCGGCAGCGCCAGCACGAGCACCACCACCGCGGCGATCAGGCCGAAGACGATCAGCACCATCTGCTTGACGTCGGTCCACGTCACCGCCTGGACGCCGCCAAACATCGTGTAGACCGCGGTCGGCAGCGCGATGAGCAGCACCGTGTTCGTCACGCTGATGCCCAGCACCACGGCCAGGACGACCGCCGGGGCCGAAATCACGACGCCGAGCGACATGCTCCGCGACAGGAGAAACAGCAGGCTCGTGAACGCCCGCGTCTTCGCGTCGAAGCGCTGCTCCAGATACTCGTACGCCGTGTACACCTTGGCGTTGTGAAAGAAGGGCACGAGCGTGACGGAAAGGACGATCATCGCCAGCGGCAGTGCGTAGTAGAACTGCAGGAAGCGCATGCCGTCGGCGTACCCCTGCCCTGTCGTGCCGATCATCGTGATGGCGCTGAGCTGCGTCGCCATCACCGACAGGCCGACGGCCCACCACGGCAGGCTGCGGCTGGCGAGAAAGTACCCTTCGAGCTCGTGGCTCCGGCGCGTGAGCCGCAGGCCGTCCCAGACGATCCACACCAGATAGATCGCGATGATCGCCCAGTCGACCGGGTGCATCAGGAGAAGTATTCCTGGAAGGCGTACAGGGCCGCGAGCACGACGACCCAGAGGACGATCACGCGGAGGTAGCTGCGCCTGACGTCGCTCACAGCGCCTCGGCGCGGCGGCGCAGCTCGGCCTGCGCGGCGGCGAGCCTGCCACCCGCGGCGGCAATCCACGCCTGGTCGGCCCCGAGCGTCTGCTGCGACTGGGCCAGCGCGCGGCCGGTCTCCCCGGGCGAGGGGCCTCCACGCGTGCGCCGCACGTCGACAAAATGCCGCGGGCTCATGATGCCGGCAATCTGCGCGTCGGTGTACCGGAGCGGCACGCCCAGCAGGTCGCCCGAGACCGCCGCCAGCGTCTCGCCGAGCGGCGTCCCGGGATGCTCGTCGTGCGCCTTGAGAAGCCGCGCCGCAATCGTGTGCGCCGCCCGGAAGGGGATCCGGTGCTCGCGCACGAGGTGATCCGCCAGCTCGGTCAGCGTGGTGCCGCCCGCCGCGGCGCGCGACTCGAGGCGCGCCACGTCGAATTCCGCGGCGCGCAGCGCGGCATCGACCAGCACGACCGCCCGGCGGCCGTCGCGGAACGTCGACGCGACGAGCGGCTGCAAATCGTCTTCGGTGTCCACGATGTCGCCAAACGGCGTGTTGTGGACGGCCAGCATGACCGCGCCTGCCTGGCCGAGCGCCTTGCTCGCGATGGCCCGCGCGTGCTCGAGCGCCACCGGGTTGCGCTTCTGCGGCATGATGCTGCTCGCCTGGACGAACCCGTCCGCCAGCCGCAGGTAGCCGAACTCCATCGTGCTCCACAGGAGCAGATCCTGGACCACGCGGCCGAGGCCCGACAGCAGCACCGCCGCCGCGGAGATGCTTTCGAGCAGATAGTCCACCGTCGCGATGCTGCCGTACGTGTTGCCGGTCGGGCCGTCGAAGCCGAGCAGGTCGCTCGTCAACTGGCGGTCGATCGGAAAGCCGGTGCCGGTGATGGCGCAGGCGCCGAGCGGGCATTGATTCGTCGACGCGAATGCCGCGCGCAGTCGCACCGCGTCGCGTTCGAGCTGCTCGATGACCCCGAGCAGGTAGTGCGCGAGCGTCGACGGCTGCGCCGGCTGCGTGTGCGTGAGCGCCGCCATCAGCGTCTCGCGGTGCCGCGCGGCCTGCCCGATGAGCCCCTCGCGCAGCTTCAGCGATCCGTCCAGCAGCGCCAGGATGAACTCCCGCTGCCGCAGCCGGTACATCGTCATGTCGATGTCGTTGCGGCTCCGGGCGGTGTGCAGGCGGCCCGCGGTCTCCTCGCCGCACTGGCGCTCGACCAGCCGCTCGATGTGGAAGAAGAGATCCTCGCAGGTCTCGTGGTACGGCGTGGCGCGCACGTCGGTGACCGAGATGGCGTCGAGCGCCGTGCGCAGCGCATGGCCCTCCTCGGCGGTCACGATGCCCGTCTGCACGAGCATGACGAGATGCGCGGCGTTGATGGCGAGCAGCGGCGAGAGAAACAGCGTCTTGGCGTCTTCGTAGTTCTCGCTGAGGACCTGGTCGATGTACTGCGGATCGAACGTCATGATGCCGGGCGCAGCCAGCGCGCGCGCTGCTGCTGCTGGTGGTCGGTCGCCAACGGGTCCGCCTCGAGCCGCCACCGGCGCGGCGGCTCCTGTCCCAGTGCCACCTCGATCCGCCGGATCTGCTCGCGCCGCGCGACGAGCAGCGCGACCGTGTCGCCCGGCGCGTACTGCTCGAGGCGGTTGTTCAACTGGTCGGCACGCACGCGGAAATCGCCGATCGCGATGATCTCGTCGTCCACGTCCAGGCCCGCCGCGTACGCCGGCGTGTCGCGGCGCACCTGCGACACGATCAGGCGGCCGGCGTCGTTGCGCGTCGTCATGCCCAGCCAGGCGCGGCCGGTCGGCGCCGCCGGCTGGAACCGAAGGCCGAGCGTGTCGGCCAGATCGGCATAGTCGAGCTCCGCCGTGCCGTCCACAGACGACTCCCAGAACGGCCGCAGGCTCGTCCCGGCCACCGACTCCGCCACGGCGCGGAACTCGTCCGGCGTGTAGCCTTTGGGACCCGCATACCGCTGGTAGGCGGCGCGCAGCACGTCGTCCAGGCCCCGCGCGCCCCCGGTGGCCTTCCGGATCCGGGCGTCGAGCAGCAGGCCCAGCACGACGCCTTTCGTGTAGTAGTCGACCGACGCGTTCACGCTGTTCTCGTCGGGCCGGTAGTACTTGATCCACGCGTCGAAGGAGGCCTCCGCGGCCGAGCGCACGAAACGGCCCGGGCTGGCCTGGAGCCGTTCGATCTCATTCGACAGCGCGTCGAGCAGATCCTCCCGCGTCGAGAGGCCGGCGCGATGCAGCGTGAGGTGCGAGTAGTACTCCGTGACGCCCTCGGCAATCCACAGGCTGCGCGTGTAGACCTCGCTCTCGTACTCGAACGGGCCGAGCTCCACCGGACGGAGCCGCTTGACGTTCCACGCGTGAAAATGCTCGTGGCTGAGGTAACTGAGCCACGTCAGATACGCGCGCGGCGTGCCGATCCACCGGTTCATCACCAGGACCGCTGAATTCCGGTGCTCGAGGCCGCCGGTCGGCGTCTCGGTCAGGATGTTCAGCATCAGGTACCGGTCGTACGGCAGCACGCCCCACAGGCGGCGATGTTCCCGGACGATCTTCTCGAAGTCGCGCGCGGCCTGGGCTTCGTCGAGCATCCCCGTGTTGCCGATCGTGGCGAGGGCGTGCCGCGTCCCCTCGACGGAAAATTCCCTGACGGAGGGGTTGCCGACGAGAATCGGCGAGTCCACCAGCGTGTCGAAATCGGGCGCCCGGTAGCGATGGGCGCCGCCGGCGAGCTCCGGCAGACCGGTGACCGACTGGCGCCATGACGGCGCCGGCTGGATGGTGACCTCGTGGGGACGGGGCGCGCGATCGGCGAGCGTGATGAAGGTCGGCGCTCCGTTGAGCAGCGCGAAGTCCGCATCAACCCAGTTGGTGCGCATCGTCAGCTCGCGCGCGTAGACGCGATAGTGCACCGTCACCGTGGGGGCGCCGCCGGTGCCGATGCGCCAGCGGTTCTTCACCGACTTGTCGATCGCGAGCGGACGGCCGTCCGGCCCGGCCGCGCCGACCTCTTCGACGTTGCGTGAGAATTCGCGGACCAGGTACGACCCCGGAGTCCAGACGGCCATCATCAGCTCGATCTGGGGCCGCCGGAGGGTCGGAAAGGTCGCCCGCACGTCCACGTAGTGCGTCTGCGGCGCGGGGAAACTCACGACATACCGGATCGGGTCGCCGGCATCGGTCTGCGCCGCGGCCGGGGCGACCGCCGCCGGCACGATGGCCAGAAGCATCAGCGCGCGCAGTCTTGCGACCATGTGGTGCATTCTATAGAATCCAGCCACGTATCTCACTTCGACGGACCACAAGCACATCGGTCTGCTGTACGGATTCACCAGCCTGTTCTTCCTGCTGGTGGGATTCACGCTGGTCGTCATCATCCGGTGGCAGCTGGCGTACCCGGGCAGCCCGGTTCCGTACATCGGCTCGCTGTTCGGCACGGCGAACGCGCCCGGCGGCATCGTGCTGCCCGAGTTCTACAACCAGCTTGGCGCCATGCACGGCACCATCATGGTGTTTCTCGGGGTCGTCCCGCTTGCCGTCGGCGCGTTCGGCAACTACCTCATCCCGCTCCAGATTGGCGCCCCCGACATGGCCTTTCCGCGGCTGAACCTGGCGAGCTACTGGTTCTATCTCGCCGGCGGCACGGTGATGCTCGCGAGCTTCTTCGTGCCGGGCGGCGCCGCCAACAACGGCTGGACGTCGTACCCGCCGCTCTCGGACCTGGCGCCCGGCACGGGACAGACCTGGTGGCTGGTCGGGATGGCGTTCCTCATCAACTCGTCGCTGCTCGGCGCGCTGAACTTCATCACGACCGTCGTCCAGCTGCGCGCGCCCGGCATGACGTGGTTCCGGCTCCCCTTCTTCGTCTGGGCGCAGTTCATCACGGCGTTCCTGCTGCTGCTGGCGTTCCCGCCGCTCGAGGGCGCGGCCATCCTGCAGGGCATGGACCGGCTGGCGGGCACGAGCTTCTTCCTGCCGAGCGGCCTCGCGGTGAGCGGCCGCCCGCTTGGCGTCGCCGGCGGCGGCAGCGCGCTGCTCTGGCAGCATCTGTTCTGGTTCCTCGCGCATCCGGAAGTCTACGTGCTCATCCTGCCGGCGATGGGCATCGTGGCGGAGATCGTCACGAACAACACGCGCAAGCCGCTGTGGGGCTACCGCGTGATGGTGTACTCCCTGTTCGCGCTCGGCTTCCTCTCGTTCATCGTCTGGGCGCACCACATGTTCCTGACCGGCATGGGCACGGCCGTCAGCGCCTTCTTCCAGACGACGACGATGATCGTGTCGATTCCGTCGGTCGTGATCCTCAGCTCGCTCATTCTGTCGCTCCACGGGGGCTCGATCCGCTTCACGACGCCGATGCTGTTCGCACTCGCCTTCATCCCGATGTTCGGCATCGGCGGGCTCACCGGGCTCCCGCTCGGGCTGGCGACCACCGATATCCCGCTGCACGACACCGCGTACGTCGTCGGCCACTTCCACTACCTGGTGGCGCCCGGGACGATCTTCGCGCTCTTTGCCGGCATCTATCACTGGTTCCCGCGCCTCACCGGCCGCATGATGAACGACACGCTCGGGCGGATTCACTTCGCCGGCTCGCTCGTCTGCATGAACGTGATCTTCATGCCGATGTTCGTGCAGGGGCTCGCAGGGGTGAACCGGCGGCTCTGGGACGGCGGCGCCGAGTACGCGCACGCGCAGGGCGTGCTCTCGCTCAACGTGCCGATGTCGATCGCGGCGTTCGCGCTCGCCTTCTTTCAGCTCTTCTTCATCGTCAATCTGTTCGCGAGCCTGAAGGCGGGGCGGCAGGCCGCCGCCAACCCCTGGAGCGCGACAACGCTCGAATGGCAGGCGGCCACCTCGTCCCTGCGGGTGTACCGGAATCCGTACGAGTACAGCGTGCCCGGCGCCTCCGCCGACTTTCTGCCGCAGCATCTGCCCGCGGACGCCTGACATGCACGTGCTGCCCTACACAACCGAAGTCCGGGCCGACACCGGCCTGACCAGCCCCAAGCTCGGGATCTGGTTGTTTCTTGCCTCCGAGGTGATGCTCTTCGGGTCCCTCTTCTCGTCGTACGCGCTGCTGCGCACCGGCGCCGCGTCGTGGCCCGACCAGTCGGCGGTGCTGAGCGTGCCGCTCGCGACGCTCAACACGATCATCCTGATCTCCTCCTCGGTGACGATGGTGCTGGCGTGGACGGCGCTGGCTCCGGGCCCGCAGGCGCAGAATCCTGCGCGGTTCAAGCTGTATATGGGCCTCACGCTGCTGCTCGGCGCCGCGTTTCTCGCCGTCAAGGCGATCGAGTACGGCGACAAGTTCGCGCACGGTCTGTTTCCGGCGACGAACACGTTTCTCGCCCTCTATTTCACGATGACGGGCGTCCATGCCGTGCACGTCCTGGTGGGGATGGCCGTGAACGCCTACCTGCTCGTGTCCGGCGCCCGGATGTGGCGCACCGAGCCCGAGCGGTTCGCCAATCGCGTGGAAATTGCCGGCATATACTGGCACTTCGTCGATGTGGTCTGGGTATTCCTGTTTCCGGTGCTGTATCTGCTGTGACGCCCGCCCGCTTCTACATCGGCATCTTCGGCGCGCTGGTGGCGCTCACGCTCATCACGGTGCTCGTGTCGTCGCTGCAGCTTCCCACCGCGCCGCGTGTCGTCTTCGGTCTTGCGGTCGCGGGGGCGAAAGCGTCGCTCATCGTGCTGTTCTTCATGCACCTCAAGAGCGAGCGTGAGATGGTCTTCTGGCCGCTTGCCCTCACGGCGTTCCTGTTCGTCTTTCTGCTCGCGTTTGTCCTCTGGAGCGAAGCCGACCACATCGTCGGCCCCACACTGGGAAGCTGACATGGCCTGTCCTGTCTGTTTCAGCCCGCTTGAACCGTCGGTCCGCGAAAGCATGAACGCCGGCATCCTCGTGCTGCTCGGCGTCACGGCCGGCGTCCTGGCCTGCTTCGTGCGCTTCTTCGTCGCGCTCGCGCGGCGCGCGCGCGCCGCCGATGCCATGGACGTCGCAACACATCGCGCGCCGTCCCTCGCGCCGTCGGAGCCGGCGGTCTGATGCTGCAGTGGCTTGGCCTGCCCGCCGCCGCGTCCGCCCACGCCGGCGACGTCGACCGGACGCTGGCGCTGGTGCACTGGCTGATGCTGGTGCTGTTCGCCGGCTGGGGCCTGTTCTTCCTATACGTCCTCGTCCGCTTCCACCGCCGGGCGCACCCGGTGGCGAGCTACCACGGCCTGCGCGGCCGGTGGTCCACCTGGCTCGAGGGGGGCGTGCTCGCCGCCGAAATCGCGCTGCTGGCGTTCTTCTCGATTCCCGTGTGGAGCGCCCGGGTCGACGCCTTTCCTCCGGAACGGGGCAGCACGGTGGTGCGCGTCGTGGCGGAACAGTTTGCGTGGAACGTGCACTACCCTGGACCCGACGGCCGGTTCGGTCGGACCGACATCAGCCTGCTCGGCCCCGCCAATCCGCTCGGGCTCGATCGGACCGATCCGGCAGCCAGAGACGACGTCACGACGATCAACCAGCTGCACCTGCCGGTGGATCGGCCCGTCATCGTGTATCTCTCGAGCAAGGACATGGTGCACAGCTTCACGCTGCCCCAGATGCGGGTGAAGCAGGACGTGGTGCCGGGCGTCGCGCAGCCGGTGTGGTTCACGCCCACGAGGACGGGTGCGTGGGAGATCGCCTGCTCGCAGCTGTGCGGGCTCGGACATTACCGGATGCGCGGCTTCTACACGATCGAGACGCAGGCGGCATACGACGCGTGGCTCGCCGAGGAAGCGGCGGAGCTCGCGCAGTAGGCGTTCGATTCCGAGGCGAGGAGGGCTGTCCCTACGTCCCATCGCGCCTTCGTCCAGGCCGCCTCGCCGGCGGCACCTCCCCCACCTGTCGACACCCGCGATGACGTTCTCCAGTCGTTCCTGAGCGACGCGGCGCACGTGCCGGGCGGATTCGCGTCCGGGGTGACGTTTCCGCGCACCGCGGCGGAGGTGGCGGCGGCCGTCGCGGCCGCCAGTCGCGTACTGCCCATCGGCGCGCAGTCGTCTCTGACCGGCGGCGCCACGCCGCGCGGCGACGTCATCATCAGCACGCGGGCGCTGACCGATGTGGCGCTGCTGCCGGGCGGCACGGTGCGCGCCGGCGCGGGCGTGCCGCTTGCCGAGCTCCAGCGGTTGCTGGCGGCGCGCGGTCTGTATTACCCGCCCGTGCCGACCTTCGAAGGCGCGTTTGTCGGCGGCACAATCGCCACCAACGCGGCCGGCGCCGCCACGTTCAAGTACGGGAGCACGCGCGACTGGGTCGAGGCGATCCGCGTGGTGCTGGCCGACGGGTCACTGCTGGACGTGCGGCGGGGCGACACGACCGCATCAGCGGCGGGCGCGTTCGAGATCGAGTACGCGTCCGGAGTCGTCTCGCGGGTGCCCGTGCCGGCGTACCGGATGCCCGGCGTCCCGAAGCTGTCCGCGGGGTACTTCGCGCGCCCCGGGATGGACCTGATCGACCTCTTCATCGGCTCGGAGGGGACGCTCGGCGTCATCGTCGAGGCCGACCTGCGCGTAGTCCCGCTGCCCCGCCGCAGCCTCGCGCTGCTGACGTGCAGCTCAGACGAGCAGGCGATCGCCGTCGCCGCCGCGCTGCGGCGCGAGGCGGCCGCCAGCTGGCGCGGGGAGGGACCGCTCGACGTCTCCGCGATCGAGTACATCGACAGCCGGGCGCTTGCCCGCCTGCCATCGGCCGCCTACACGCGCGCGGGCATGGCGCCGCCGGCCGCGACGGCCGTGGTGCTGCTCCTGCAGATGGAAGTGCCCGGGGACGAGAGCGCCGCGATGGCACGCCTGGGCGCGGTGCTCGAGGCGTGCGGCGTCGGCGCCGACCCGTACCTCGCCACTCCCGGCGACGACCGGGCGGCCGCCCGCCTGATCGAGCTGCGCGAAGCGGTGCCCGCCGCGATCAACGCGCTCGTCGGGTCGGCCAAAGCAGCCATCGATCCCGCGATCCAGAAGACGGCGGCCGACTTCATCGTCCCGTTCGACAGGGTGGGGGAGTCACTGGCCCTCTACCGCGCCGGCTTCGAGCGGCACGGGCTGGACTACGCCATCTGGGGCCACCTGTCCGACGGCAACCTCCACCCGAACGTCATTCCGCATGCGCTGGAGGATGTGGAGCGCGGCCGCGCCGCGATCCTGGACATGGCGGGAGCCGTCATCGCGATGGGTGGCGCGCCGCTGGCCGAGCATGGCGTCGGCCGCAGCGCGCTCAAGCAGGCGCTGCTCAGAGAGCTGTACGGCGAGCAAGGGATCGCGGACATGCGAGCGGTCAAGCGCGCGCTGGATCCGTTCTGGAAGCTGGCGCCAGGCGTGCTCTTCCCGGAGGCCTGACCCAATTTGATCTAGTGCAGCCACGCCTCGCGAAAGCGACGCTGCCCGGCCGAGAGCGTCCGGCCGATCGCTTCCGCGCGGACGATCTCGACGCGCGGATCGGCGACGAGGCGGAGCGTCGAACTGACGCGCCGGCCGCGCCGCTCGAACACGAGCGGCACGCCGTCGCCCGGTTTGTGCCCGCGGATGACGCGCTCGAAGTCGGCGGTGGCGCTGATGGCAGTCCCTCCCGCCGACACGATGACATCCTCGCGTTCGAGGCCTGCGTCGTAGGCGGGCGATCCGCTCGGCACCGCCCCGGCCACGCGCACGCGTCCCTGGCCGTCCTGCAGCCGCAACAATCCGGCAAACGCCTGCCCCTCGAGGGCCGGCCGCATCACCAGGCCGGCGAGGTCGAGCAGCTGCGCGTAGTCGATGACGTCGTGCCCCTGGATGAAGCGTGAAAAGACCTCGTCCGCGAAGCGCGCATCCCCGGAGACCGAAGCGAGCGTCGCCTTCAGGTCGGCGATGGCGTACGGATGGTCCACATATCCGGGGGCGCGGCCGCCCGGCTTGCCGTACTGCCGCCACAGCGCCCGCATGTAGTCGTTCAGGCTGAGCCGGCCGTCGCTCCGCTCGCGCAGCGCGAGGTCGAGCCCGAGCCCGAGCGCCTCTCCCCACGTGTAATAGGAAATGTACGTGTTCTCGAAAGCGGTGCGGTCAACCGACACGGCGGCATCGACAAACGGCGCGAGCCGGCTCATCTCCTCGGCGGTGTGCAGCATCCGTCCCGGGCTGTTGGTCACGGTGTTGATGGCGTCCGCCATCTCCCCGATGAAGTCGTCTATGTGCGTCAGGCCGGTGCGAAGCATGACGAGCGGGCCGTAGTAGCTGGTGAACCCTTCGGCGAGCCACAGCTCGCCCGACATGTTCGCCTCGTCAAAGTTGAACGGCTCGAGCGATCGCGGGCGGATGCGCTCGACGTTCCACGAATGGAAGAACTCGTGCGCCATCGTGTCGAGCAGCCCGAGCCGGTTTCCCCGGACCGTGGTCGGGCTCGTGAGGATCGTGCTGTTGCGGTGCTCCATGCCATCCCCGCCGGCCCACGGCACGTAGTCGGCAATGAACGTGTAGGTGCCGTTGTCGTAGGCCGGATACTCGCCGAAGACGCCGCGTTCCTCGCGCACGATCTTCTCGACGTCTGCGACAAGGCCGTCGATCTCCGCGCCGGATCCCGTGTGATGGACCACCAGACGAAACAGCGGGGACGCCGGCACGTCGCCCAGCCTGAACGTGCGCAGGTCGAACGCGCTCAGCTCGGTCGGGCTGTCCATCAGGTACTGCAGGTTCGCCGCCGAATACGTGAACGCGTCGGGACCGGGAACGAGCTGCGTCCCGACCTGCCACATCGACCCGGCGGGCGGATCGAAGCGCACCGTGACCGCCCGGTTCTCGAGCCCGCGCGCCCACATCAGCGCCGCGGGCATGTTGACGTGTGCGTGCGTCGTGTCCACCGCCAGGTACGTGCCGTCGACGCGATCGCCGAACACGCGGTATCGCACGCGCACGCGGCCGTCGTGGCCGGTCACCGTCCACTGGTGCGGGTTCGGGCGCGCGACCGCCAGCGCCGCACCCGCCGCGCTGGTGACGCGCACGTCGAAGACGTTCTTGGCGAACTCGTGCAGCGCGTAGCGGCCCGGCGAGGAGCGGCTCATCCGCAGCTCGAGCGGCGCGGCCGGCAGGTCGTCGAAGGCCGCCTCCACCTGCATCCACCGGTGCTCCGGCTCCGGAAACGACAGCCGGTAGCTCACCGGGGCCGGCGCCTGGGCGGACCCGCCGGACCCTGCGACCGACAGAACGACCAGAATAGAGACGGAGACGCGGCGTGCTGATCGCACTTGACCTCGCCATTCTGCCACCGCCGGAGGTGAACGCGCGAGCCGTCCGGCTGAGCGCGGGTCTGCCCCGGCGCGAATCCCGGGGCCTGCGCCTCGACGAGCAGCACCTGCCGCACGTCACGCTGACGCAGCAGTTCGTCGACGACGCCGACCTGGACGCGGTGCTGAACGCCGCCGACGCGGTGCTGCGCCGCCAGCCGCCGCTCGCGCTTTGCGTCACCGGCGCCGGGCAGGGCGGCCGCACGGTCTGGATGGCGCTCGAGCGAAGTGCTGCGCTCGACGGCGTGCACGAGCGGCTGATGACCGCGCTGCGGCCGTTCGAACGGGCGGAAGGCACGGCCACGGCGTTTCATGAGGGCGACGCCCGGCCGCGCGATGCGGCGTGGGTGCGCGGCTACCGCGTGACCGCGGGCGGGGATGCGTACGCGCCGCACGTCACGCTCGGACACGCGACCCGGCCGCCCACGATCCAGCCCTTCACGTTCGAAGCGACCACCGTCGCCGCGTGCCACCTGGGGCGGTTCTGCTCGTGCCGGCGCGTGCTGCGGCGGTGGGAGCTCAACGAGCCACGGAGCCACGGAGACGCGGAGAGCCGTACCTGATGTGTCTCCGTGACTCCGTGCCTCCGTGGCCCATTATGACGAACCCGCCACGATCGGCAGCGGACGGCCGCGTTCGTACCGGCGAATCGTCCGCAGAACGACGTCCGCCATCATGTCGAGAAACAGCGGGTCGGCGTTCACCGCCTCCGCCCGCACCATCGGCAGCCCGATCTCGCGGCAGACATCGGCCGCCTCCCGATCGAGGTCGTACAGCACTTCGATGTGGTCGCAGACGAACCCAATCGGGCAGACGACCGCCGCCTGGAGGCCTCGCGCGCGCTCGGCTCGCAGGTAGGCGCAGACGTCCGGCTCGAGCCACGGATCGTCTGGCCGTCCGCTCCGGCTCTGGTAGACGAGCGCCCAGTCGCGCAGGCCGGCCTGCCCGGCCACGAGCCGCGAGGACTCGAGCAACTGCTCGCGGTAGCGCGACGCGTCCGCCATCGCGACCGGCACGCTGTGCGCCGTGAAGACGAGCCGCGCGCCGGCGCGGCTGTCCGCCGGCAGGCGGTCGAGCGCCGCGCGCACGTGGCGCGCGTTGACCTCGACAAACAGCGGATGGTCGAACCAGCTCGCCACGTAGGTGATCTCGATGTCGCCGCCGGTGGCGGCGCGGAGCGCTTGCCTCGCCTCCACGACGTTCTCCCGGTACTGCTGGCAGCTCGAGTACGAATGGTGGGGCGCGGCGATAAAGCCGACGGCCCTGCGAACGCCGGCGGCGTGCATCGCCTGCAGCGTGTCGGCCAGCAGCGGGTGCCAGTTGCGCATGCCGACGTGCACCGGCAGCGGATGGCCGGCCGCGGCGAGCCGCTCGCCCAGCCCGCGCGCCTGCTGCCTGGTGAGCTCCGTGATGGGCGAGACGCCGTCGAAGAGTTCGTAGTGGTGCGCGACCTCTTCGACGCGTGCAGGCGTCACGCGGCGGCCCCGGAGGACGCGCTCGAGGAACGGACCGATGTCGGCGCGTCCCTGCGGACCGCCGAACGCCACGATCAGAACAGCGTCACACGACGCGGGCTGCTGCAAGACGTGCCGCCAGGCGCAGGGCGTATTCGAGCCCGCCGGGATCGGCCTTTCCCTGGCCGACGATGTCGAAGGCGGTGCCGTGGGCGGGCGTGGTGAAGACCGTCTTCAATCCCGCCGTCACCGTCACGCCCTTGTTGAACCCGAGCAGCTTGGTCGCGATCTGCCCCTGGTCGTGGTACATCATCACGACCCCGTCGAACTCCCCGCGCTTCGCTCTCAGGAAGATCGTGTCCGACGAGAGCGGGCCGACCGCGCCGACCCCTTCGGCCCGGAGCCTGTCGAGCGTCGGAGCGATGATCCGGATCTCCTCGTCGCCGAACAGCCCGTTCTCGCCGCAGTGCGGATTGAGCGCCGCCACGCCGATGCGCGGCGGGTCGCACCCCATCGCGCGCAGCGTGGCATGGGCGAGGCGCAGCGCCTTCTCGATCCGCTCGGGCGTGATCATGTTCACCGCCTCGCGCAGCGCGACGTGCGAGGTGACGCGGAACGTCGCGAACTCGGGGATGACGTTCATCTCGCCGAAGAAGCCCTCATGGGCGGTCAGCTTCGCGAACATCTGGTGCTCGTCCGGGTACTGCCACCCGCCGCGGTGCAGGGCGCCCTTGTTGAGCGGCGCGAAGCAGATGCCGTCGAGGGCGCCGCCGAGCGCCAGCCGGATCATGTGCTCGAGCGTTTCGCCGCACACGCGCCCCGCTTCGTCGGAAACGGCGCCGCGGGTCAGGCGCGCCGGATCGACGTTCGCGAGATCCACGACGGGCACGGCGTCGGAGGGCCACGCCACCTCGTCCACGCGGCGATACACACGATACGACACGGCCGTCCGCGCATCGCGCATCCCGAGCTCGAGCACGCGCGCGTCGCCGACCACGACGACGCGCGCGACACCGGCCGGCGCGCCCGACGCGAGCACTTTGGCCGAGATCTCGGGGCCGATGCCGGTTGGATCGCCAAGCATCAGGCCGATGATCGGAAGCGAACTCATTGGGCCGTGTCTATCTTGTCACGCCCGTAACGATCAATGTACTCTTCCCACTTCCATGACCACCGAAACCCGGGCCACGGCCGCCATCATCGACTACGTCACCGACACCACGCTCGATCGGTTTCCGCGCGAGGCCATCCCGCTCGCCAGGCAGTGCGTCATCGACGGCCTCGGCGTCATCCTCGCCGGGTCGGCCGCCAGAGGCACCGCGATCGTCCGCGACTACGTCCGCGCCGGCAAAGAGGTTGGCGAGGCGACCGTGCTCGGCGCCGACACGTTCTCGTGCCGCGCCGCCTCGGCCGCGCTCGTCAACGGCACGGCCGGGCACGCGCTCGATTTCGACGACACGCAGCTCTCCTCGTCGCCCGACCGCATCTTCGGCCTCCTGACACACCCGACGATTCCGCCGCTCGCCGCGAGCCTCGCCGTCGGCGAGCGCCTGGGCGTGTCGGGACGGCGGTTCCTCGAGGCGTACCTCGTCGGCTTCGAGGTCGAGTGCAAGATGGCCGAGGCCATCAACCCGACGCACTACCAGAACGGGTTCCACTCCTCCGGCACGTTCGGCATCTTCGGCGCGATGATCAGCGCGGCGAAGCTGCTTGGCCTGAACCAGGAGGCGCTCGGCCACGCGCTCGCGATGGCGTCGAGCATGAGCGCCGGCATCCGCCTGAACTTCGGCACCATGACCAAGCCGCTGCACGTCGGCCGCGCGGCGCAGAACGGCGTGATGGCCGCGGAGCTGGCGGCCGCCGGCCACACGGGCGGGAAAGACGCCCTCGACAGCCCCTGGGGGTTCTTCCGGGTGTTCACCATGGGCGCCGGCTTCGACGCCGGCCTGATCGTCGGCGCGCTCGGCAATCCGCCGAGCATCGTCTCGCCCGGCGTGTCGCTCAAGCCCTATCCGTGCGGCAGCCTCGGCCATCCGACGATGGATGCGATGCTCGCGCTGGTGAAGACGCACGACGTGAAACCCGACCAGGTGCGCGCGGTGCGCGTGCGCGCCGGATCGAACATCCTCAATCCGCTGCGGTATCCGTTTGCCACGACCGAGCTCGAAGCCAAGTTCTGCCTCCCGTTCATGATGTCCAGCCTGCTGCTGCGCCGGAAGGCCGGCATCCACGAATTCGCCGACGAGTTCGTCGGCAGCGCTCCCGCACAGGCCATGATGAGAAAGGTCACCACGGTGCGGGACGCGGCCATCGAGGCGCGCGGCTTCGACAAGATGCGCAGCATCATCGAAGTCGACCTGGCCGACGGCCGCACGCTCGTGCAGGAGGCGGACGAGCGCTACCGCGGCGGACCCGAGAAGCCGTTCACCCGCGACTAGCTGCACGGCAAATTCACCGACTGCGCGAGCCTCGTGCTGCGGCCCGACGCCATCGCCGCCGCGCTCGACCAGCTCGAATCGCTCGAGAATCTGCGCAACGTCCGCGACCTCGTGCACACCGTGACGGCCGGGACGGCCATCCTCACGTGAACCTCGCCTGGATCTCGGTCGGCGCCCTCATCATCGCCGTCACCCTCAGCATGGTGACGACGATCAACGTCGGCGTCGTCTGTCTGGCGTTCGCGTGGATCGTCGGCGTCCTGCTCGGCGGCATGTCGGTCGGCGACATCCTCGAAGGCTTCCCGACGCCGCTCTTCGTCACGCTGGTGGGCGTGACGCTGCTCTTCAGCATGGCGCGGAGCAACGGCACGCTCGAGCGTGTGACCGAGCGCGCCGTCCGGCTCTGCCGCGGCCACACCGGTATCCTGCCGATCATGTTCTTCTTCCTCGCGCTCGGCCTGTCGACGATCGGCCCCGGGAGCATCGGCGCGGCGGCGCTCCTGGCGCCGCCGGCCATGGCCGTCGCGTCGCGCACGGGTATCTCGTTCTTCCTGATGGCGGTCATGATTGGCAACGGCGCGCTCGCCGGCAGCCTCTCGCCGTTCTCGCCGACCGGCGTCGTCGCCAACAGCGTCATGGCGCGGATGGGATTTCCCGGCCTCGAGTGGCGCATCTTCACCAACAACATCCTCGGCCACACGTTCGTGGCGTTCGGCGGATATGCCGTGCTCGGCGGCCTCAAGCTCTTCGGCAGGCGCGGACAGGCGGCGGTCGTCGAGGAGAAGCCGGACCAGCCGATGGAGCGGCGCCACTGGCTGACGATCGGACTCATCTCGGCGCTCCTGGTCGGCGTGATCGGCTTCAATTTCGAGGTCGGGATGACGGCGCTGACGGCCTCCGCGATCCTCTCGTTCGCACGCGCCGCCGACGAGAAGGACGCCATCCGCGGCATGCCGTGGGGCGTGATCCTGATGGTGACCGGCGTGACCGTGCTGATCGAGCTGCTCGAGAAGACGCAGGGGCTTGCCCTGTTCACCGATCTGCTCGTGCGGCTCTCGACTCCCCAGAGCGTCACCGCGGTGGTGGCCTTCGTCACCGGCGTCGTATCGGTCTACAGCAGCACGTCGGGGGTGGTGCTGCCCGCGTTCCTGCCGACCGTGCCGGGCATTGTCGAGCGGCTCGGCGGCATCGACCCGATCGCCGTCGCGTCGGCGATGAACCTCGGCTCCCACCTCGTGGACCTGTCGCCGCTCTCGACGACGGGCGCGCTCTGCCTGGCCGGCCTTCCGGCCGGCGTCGATCCGAAAGGGCTGTTCAACAAGCTGCTGGCGTGGGGCCTGTCGATGACGGCGGTGGGCGCCGTGCTCTGCTGGCTGATGTTCGGCTAGTAGGCGATCGACAGCGCGACGCCGGTCTTGCCCCGGCCGACAATCGGCTCAATGCTCGCGTGCCGGCTCGACAGAATGTTCGTGTGCACCGCGAGGCCGCTCGCGATACCGAGCGCCGCGCCAAAGGTGACGTCGCTCAGGTAATGGATGTTCTGCAGCCGCGTGACGCCCACGAAGGTCGCGACGGTGTAGGCGGGCACGCCGGCGCGCCAGCCCCAGCGGCGCGTCAGCACCGTGGCGCTCGCAAACGCGGCCGAGGTGTGGCCCGACGGGAACGAGCCCTTGGTCGGCGTCGCCTTCTCCTGGTACGGCCGCGGCCGCGGCAGCAGCTTCAACGACCGCGTCAGAAAACCGTTGACCACCTGGGTCCGCACCAGGGTGATCGACAACGCCGCCAGCTTCGGATGCCCGGTCGTGCGCGCGATGACGTACAACGCCGCCGGCACGCCGAAATGCAGCCCCGCCTCGCCCAGGTTCTCGCCGGCGGCCACTGAGGTGTCCTGATCCGGGTCGCGCATGAGCTTCAGCACTTCGTCATCGAGCAGGAGGCTGCCACCGGCCACCGTGCCACCCGCGGCGAGCCACAGCAGCGACGCGTGGCCGCCAATCTGCCCGATATCGTGAAAGACACAGCGAAAGACCGTGGAGAGTCCGTCCTCGCTGCAGACATCGCCGGGGGTGACCGCCGGTGCCGGGCGCGCCGGAGACGGATCGGCGGCCGATTGAGCGGATGCGGCAGCCGGTCCGAGGGCCGCAACGAGCACCGTGGCCAGAAGCCGCCGGAACAATGGATGCACGAGCACGGCTATTGTACTCAGGTACTCAGAAGCGACAGGCCAGGCCGAATGCGACGTGATGGCTGCGCGCCGGAATGGTCGCCTGGCCGCCGGGTACGTTGATCTCCGGCGTCGCCCACGTGAATTTGTACTCGCCGAGCAGGCCGACACCTCGCCACAGCGCGATCTCGACGCCGCCCCCCGCCTGCGCACCTATTCCGCCGCTCTCGTACTGATTGCGCGCCGCCTCGTCGATGGTGCTTTCGGCGTGCGGCACGGTGGGACCGGCGCCCGCGCGCGCCACGACGGCGATCCGGCGCGTGCCGCCGGCGCCGGCCGGCCCGAACTCGCGCCGGACGATGACGTTGGCGAGCAGGAAGTTCAGGCCGTGCGACATCGCGAGCCGCTGCACGACGGACGAGAGCGGA
>JACQZV010000045.1 GCA_016213695.1 Acidobacteriota bacterium
GCACGCGTGCAGGATGTCGACGTGCGCGTCCTCCTCGATGGCCAGCACGAGGCGCTTCCCGTGTTCCACGTCAACGGCGGGGAACCCTTCGACCGTCAGCTTCGGCATGCTGCTATGTTACCTTTGGCGTCGGGGTTTGGGCTTGAGGCTCCGGGCTCGGGGCTCTGGGCCGTGGAATTGACTGACTTATGACCGATCTGAGTACGGCGACGCGTCCCTCGCAGCTCTGGAAGCAACTCTCTGCCGATCGCAGGCAGATGGCGGCCGACGCGTTCTGGCGCGACGAGAACGCGATGGCCGAACAGGCCGAGGCGCTCGCGATGATTGCCCAGCGCATCAAGTTCCGCCTCAAGAGCGTGCAGGCGATGCCGACCGACAAGAAGGCGCGGCAGCTGGTGTCGCTGCCGGCGGTCTCCGAGATCCTCGCCGCTCGCCTGCTCGTCTCGTACCACCTGCAGCACCAGCGGCCCCTGATGGGCCGGTTTCTCGATGCGCTCGGGATCACGCACGAAGACGGGCTGATCGCCGACGAGGAAGTTACGCCGCCGCCGGCCGACCGGCTCGGCGCCGCGGCACGGACGCTGGCCGAGTCGTTCCCTGCCGAAGACGTGCGGCTGTATCTCTCGACGCTCGTGTGGCAGGACCCGGAGACGTGGGGCGGCCTCGCCGACCTGCCGCAGGTCCAGCCCGTGACGGCCGGCACTCCCTGAGCTCGCTGCGCTAATCAGATCAGCGTCTCCACCGCTTCCCGCTGGGCAAAGTCGTGGCGGGACGGGGAGAGCTCAGAGCGGAGTGCCATCGTGGGTGATGGGCGTGAGCCTATCTCACAACCTGAGCCGGCGCCGGTCGCTTCTTCACGAGCGACCGCACCTTCGGCACGCCGCGCCGCTCACGGTTGCGCTGCGCCATCCGCAGGTCATGGCGCACCTGAAGGTTCATCCAGAACTCCGGCGACGTGCCAGTCAGCTCACCCAGCGCGATCGCGTTCGCGGCCGTCACGGCACGCTTGCCGTTCACGAACTGATTCAACCGGACAAACGTCCAGCCGAGCCGGTCGGCAGCGTCGGTCTGCGACACCGGCGGGGTGTAGGTCTTCAGAAACTCCTCGAGCAGGATCTCGCCGGGGTGGATCGGGTCCGTTACTGCCTTGGCCATCAGTGATCGTCCTCGCACGTCACGTCGTGGGCGTGCCCGCCCTCGAACCGAAAGGTGATCCGATACAGAATCAGCTCGACCGCAGGCGCGCGAGGAACCGCCGGATCCGCCGGGCATTCGCGCCTCCGTCGGTGCGCCCCAGACGCGACACCGAGCGCATGTCCACTCGCGTCCCAGAGCCCCATGGCAGCAGCCGGACGACGATGTCGTCGGTGAAGCCGAACCAGCGGCTGGTGTCGGTGGCTTCAATGCGCCCGCGGCCGAGATCGGCCGTGACGATCCGCCACCCGGCGTCCTGCGCCGCGGCGAGCGCGCGGTTGAAGACCTGGTCCTGCGGTTCCGGCAGCGTGACGGGCGCGATGTCCGGATAGCCCTTGCGCTGCTCGTCGGCGACGGCGGGCGGCCGCTCGAGCCCGTTCGGCGCGCCCGTGCGCAGCGGAACGACCGCGTCGAATGCCGGCGGATTCTCGAGGTCGGTGCTGATGTCGTGAATCGGCGGCGCCGACGCCTGACGCCGCTCGAACTCGAACGGAATGCCGAACGCCGCGATCCCGCCGAGCAGCCCCACCAGGGCCGCCAGCATCCGGAGGCGGGCGGCGCGCACGTAGGCGAGCCCCGCGGCCAGGACGCCAAGCGCACTCGCCGCGAGGCCGGCGTAGCCGGCCCATCGCAGCAGCGTGAAGGCGCCGGCGAGCGGCAGCAGGCCGGTGCGGTACGCGGGGCCGGCCCCCGCCAGCAGCAGCAGCCCGAGCGCCGCGGTCGCGCACGCGAGAAATGGGAAGAGCACCCGAAGCCGTATTGTAGGCTGTCTGCATGCGCCTGACCGCGCTCGGCTGGGACGAGGGGTTCGCGGCGGCATTCGACGCGCGCGCCCCGGGCGCCGACGTGGAGCCGGCGCGCGTGGCGATCGAGTTCAACTACCTGTACCGCGTCTGGACGGCGGACGGCGAAGTCGTCTCTACCGTGTCGGGACGACTGAAGCATCGCGTGACGAGCCGCAGCGAGCTGCCGGCCGTCGGCGACTGGGTGGCGCTGCGCAAGCGGGCGGGTCACGCGACGGGGACGATCGTGGCCGTGCTGCCGCGCCGCAGCGCCTTCTCGCGCCGGATGGCGGGGGCGGTCACCGAGGCGCAGGTGGCGGCCGCCAACGTCGACGTCGTCTTCATCGTCATGGGGCTCGATCGCGACTTCAGCCTCCGGCGGCTCGAGCGGTACCTGCTGCTGGCCCACGAGAGCGGCGCCGCGCCCGTGGTGCTGCTGACGAAACCGGATCTCTCGGGACAGGTCGGCACACAGGTCGAGGCGGTCGAGGCCATCGCGGGATCGGTGCCGATCCACGTTGTGAATCCGAAGGCGAACACGGGGCTGGATCTCGTGGCGGCGTCTCTCACCAGCGGCCGGACCGGGGCGTTGCTGGGATCGTCCGGAGTGGGGAAGAGCACGATCATCAACCGCCTCGTCGGCGAGGACATTCAGAAGACGCGCGAGGTGCGGAAGTCCGACTCGCGTGGGCGTCATACGACGACGCATCGGGAGCTCGTGGCGCTGCCGGGCGGCGGACTGATCATCGACACGCCCGGGATGCGCGAGCTGCAGCTGTGGGACGTTGACGAAGCGGTCCGGGAGACGTTCGGCGACATCGACGCGCTCGCCGCCACGTGTCACTTCACCAACTGCCGGCATCGCGACGAGCCGCGCTGCGCGGTCAAGGCGGCGGTGGCGGAGGGCCGCCTGCCGGCGGACCGGCTCGAGAGCTATCTGGGCCTCCAGGGGGAACTGGCCGCGCACGAGCGGCAGCGGGACGAACGCGCCACGATCGAACACAAACGCCGCTCGAAAATCGCCGGGAAAGCCGTCAGGAAACATCTGAAGACGAAACGCCTATAATCCCGCCGCATGCTCGTCCTGATGCTCTTTGGCCTTGTTCAGGCGCAGACGTTTTTCACGTCGGCCCTCCCGCCCGCCGAACTCCGGAACAAGCAGGCTGTCCTCGAGACGACGTACGGGACGATCGTGCTGGACCTGCTGGCGGAGGCCGCGCCGACGCACGTGGCGCACTTCATCACGCGCGTGCGCGAAGGGGCGTACAACGGGACGGCGTTCCATCGCGTGGTCGCGATGGGCATTATCCAGGGGGGCGATCCCCTCTCGAAAGACCCCGCCCAGCAGGCGCGGTACGGCACCGGCGGCCTGGGCGTCCTGCGCTTCGAGCCCAACAGCGAAAAGCACACGCGCGGCGCGGTGTCGGCGGTGCTCATCCCCGGCCAGCGCGACAGCGGCGGCTCGCAGTTCTTCATCTGCATCACGGATCAGGCGGCGCTCGACGGCCAGTACACCGTGTTCGCGCGCGTGGTCGAAGGGATCGCGGTGGCGCAGAAGATCTCGCTCATTGCCGCGGATACGGCGAACGTCCCGGCCGAGCGCGTCGAGATCAAGACCGCGACAATCCGCGACAAACCGGCGCCGGAGCGGGAGCCGTTTGTGGACGCCACCGC
This sequence comes from Acidobacteriota bacterium, assembly GCA_016213695.1. Lineage (GTDB taxonomy): Bacteria > Acidobacteriota > Vicinamibacteria > Vicinamibacterales > UBA2999 > DATCJA01. The sequence continues at coordinate 3,651 of JACQZV010000045.1, forward strand.
AGCCGAGCTGGCGCGCCAGCGGGCGGTGATCGAGACGTCGATGGGCAGCCTGACGCTCGAGTTCTTTCCCGACCGGGCGCCCACCCACGTCCGCGCGTTCCTGCGAATGGCTTCCGCCGGCGTGTACGACGGGACGGCGTTTCACCGCGTGGCGCGCGGCTTGGTCGTGCAGGGCGGGTACCTGCCGTCGCGGCGCGAACCGCTCGAGCCGAGGCAGCAGTCGTACGTGCGGGCGCTGCCGCCCGAGTTCAACCCGACGCCGCACGTCCGCGGCATCATCTCGATGGCGCATGGCGACGACCCCGCCAGCGCGACCTCGTCTTTTTTCATTGTCCTGGCGCGGACGCCGGCGCTCGACAACCAGTACACGGTCTTCGCGCGCGTCATCGAGGGCCTCGACGTGCTCGAACGGATTGAAGCGGTGCCGCTAAACGGCGAAGCGCCGGTCACGCGCATCGAGGTCATGCGCGTCCGGCTCGTCAGTCCCTGAGCCGGGTCCGCCGCGCGGCCCCCGCCCTGCGCACCCCTGAGGCGGGTTCGCTGCGCGGCCCCCGCCCTACGCACCTCCGTCGAAGGGCAGGCGGCCCTGCGGTTCGGGCGCGCCGACCAGATCGGTGCACAGGTTGTGCACGCTCACGCCGAGCAGGCGGACCGGGCGGCGGCCGGCCTCGGTCCTGTCGAGGAGCGCGATCGCCCTCGCCACGATGGACGCGTCGTCGCGCGTGGCGGCATCGGTATGGCTCCGCGTGATCGTGGTGAAGTCGTTGTAGCGGACTTTGATCGTGACGGTGCGCGCGTACCGTTCGTGGCGCACGAGCCAGCGCGCCGCGTCGGCCGCCATGGCGGCAAGCTCGGCGCGCATCTCCGGCATGTCGAGGCGGTCGCGTGCGAACGTGTTTTCGCTGCCGGAGGATTTCGGATCGTGGTCGGGTACCACGGGCCGGTCGTCCTCGCCGCGCGCGAGCTGCTGCAGCCAGTCGGCCAGCGAGCCGACGGTCTCGCGCAGCGCGGCCGGGTCCGCGGCGCGCACGTCGATCAGCCGTTCGATCCCCCGCGCACGCAGCTTGCGCGCCGTCACGGGCCCCACGCCCCACAGCGCGTCGACCGACAGTCCCTGGAGAAAGCCTTCCACGCGCTGGGGGGCGACGACCGTCAGGCCGTCCGGTTTCTGCCAGCCGGAGGCAATCTTGGCGAGAAACTTGTTCGGCGCGACGCCGGCCGACGCCGTCAGCGCGGTGGCCTCGCGAATCTCCGCCTTGAGTCGCCGCGCGACGTCGATTCCGAACGTTTCTCCCCAGGCGTTGGTCGTGACGTCCAGATACGCTTCGTCCAGGGAGAGCGGTTCGACCAGCGGGGTCACGCGGCGGAAGATGTCGAACACCTGCTGCGAGACGGCGCGGTACTTGCCGAAATCGGGCCGGACGATCACGAGCGACGGACACAGGCGGACGGCTCTCGCCATCGGGATCGCCGAGCGCACGCCGAACGCGCGGGCCTCGTAGCTGGCCGCGGCCACCACGCCGCGCTCGTCAGGGGCGCCGCCCACGGCGACGGGCCGCCCGCGCAGCTCGGGGCGGTCTCGCTGTTCGACAGACGCGTAGAACGCGTCCATGTCGATGTGCACGATCCGCCGCACTTCATTCATGCCTGGAGCCTTAAGCCTGGAGCCTTGCGCCTTGCGCCTCGTGCCTTGCGCCTTGTGCCTTGTGCCTTGTTCTACCCCCCGGTCGCCCCGAACCCGCCGCGGGTGACCGGCCGGATCGCGCCCACCTCCTGCCAGGTCACGCGCGGCGCCGGCAGGACGATGCCCTGGGCCAGGCGGTCGCCGCGGGTCACGTGGACCGTGGCGGCCGTGAAATTGAGCACCTGGATCATGATTTCGTCCTCCGGACCGGAATAGTCCGGATCCACGATGCCGACGCCGTTGGCCACGAGCAGACCGCGCTTGAGTGGCGTGCTGCTTCGGGCGAAAATGCCCAGACAGTGGCCGGTGGGCACCTCGATCACGAGGCCGGTGCGGACGAGCGCCACGCCACCCGGTGACACGTCCACGTCGTGTGCCGCGGCGAGATCGAATCCCGCCGCGTCATCGGTGCCATACGCAGGAAGAGGAATTGTGGGATCCAGACGCCGTATCTTGAGCCGCATCAGCGCAGCATACCTGCTGTCGTTCGTCCTCTGCACGTCCGGCGCGGCCGCGCAGGATCTCGCCGGGCCGCTGGCGCTCGATCCGGCGATTCAGCGGGGGACGCTGCCGAACGGCCTGACGTTCCTGATTCGCCGCAACACCCAGCCCGAAAAGCGCGCGGCGCTCCGCCTGGTCGTGAAGGCAGGATCGGTGGACGAGGCCGACGATCAACGCGGCCTTGCGCACCTGATGGAGCACATGGCGTTCAACGGCTCGACGCACTTCAAGTCGGGGGAGCTCGTGGACTACCTCGAGTCGATCGGCGCGCGCTTTGGCCCGGACGTCAACGCGTACACCAGCTTTGACGAAACCGTCTACATGCTCGAGCTGCCGACCGATCGCGACGAGAGTCTCGGCCGCGGCCTCGACGCCCTGAGCGATTTTGCCGGCGGCGCGTCGCTGGACGCGACAGAGATCGACAAGGAGCGGGGGGTCGTCATCGAGGAGTGGCGCGGCCGGCAGGGCGCGGGCACGCGCATGGAAGCGGCGCAGATGCGCGCGCTGTACGGCAGCTCGCGCTACACGGACCGGGTGCCGATCGGCCTCCCGGAGGTGCTGAAGGCCTTTCCGCCCGAGCGGCTGCGCGACTTCTACCGCGAGTATTACCGCCCGGACCGGATGGCGGTCATCGTCGTGGGCGACATCGACCCCGCCCGGATCGAGGCGCTCATCCGCGAGCATTTCGGCGCGCTGCCGGCGGTGGCGCCCGCGCCGCGGGTGCTCTATCCGGTCGAGCAGCACGCCGAGACGCGCGTCGTGAGCGTCTCGGACCCGGAGGCACAGGGTTCGTCGGTGACGGTCGTCCGCAAGCGGCCGCTGCGCCGCGTGCGCACGCTCGCCGAGTATCGCGCGTCGCTCGTGCGCGCGTTCGCCTACGCGATGGCGAACTCACGCTTTGCCGAAATCGCGCGGCGGCCCGACGCGCCGTTTCTTCGCGCGTCGGTCGGTGAGGGCGCGCTCGGCCGCGACGTCGAGACGTTCAGCGCCTCGGCGCGCGTCAACGACGGCGCGTCCGAGAAGGGCCTCGAGGCGCTCGAGCGGGAACTGGCGCGCCTGCGGCAGTTCGGGTTTGCCGAGGGGGAACTCGAGCGGTCCAAGAAGGACGTGCTCGCCTCGTACGAGCGCGCGTACAACGAGCGCGACAAGCAGCAGACCGGGGGCCTGGCGTCGGAGCTGGAGCGGTACTTTCTCGGCGACGAGCCGGTACCGGGCATCGAGGCCGAGCTCGAGCTGGTGCGGCGGTTCACGCCGACCATCACCCCCGCCGAAGCGGCGGC
>JACQZV010000047.1 GCA_016213695.1 Acidobacteriota bacterium
CGGCCGCCGCAGCAGCAGCGAGATCTCGCGATACGCCTGCGCATGCTTCGACAGGTCGTCGTAGACACACAGCGCGTGGCGGCCGCTGTCGCGGAAGTACTCGCCAATCGTGCAGGCCGAATACGGGCTGATGTAGAGCATCGGCGCCGGATCGGACGCGGCGGCCGCCACGACGATCGTGTAGCTCATCGCGTCGTGCTCTTCGAGCGTCCGGACGACCTGCGCGACGGTCGACTGCTTCTGGCCGACCGCGTTATAGATGCAGATCACGTCCTTGCCGCGCTGGTTGATGATGGCGTCGACGGCGACGGCCGTCTTGCCGGTCTGGCGATCGCCGATGATCAGCTCGCGCTGGCCGCGTCCGATCGGCACCATCGCATCGATCGCCTTCAACCCCGTCTGGAGCGGCTCTTTGACCGGCTGGCGGTCGACCACGCCCGGCGCGAGGCGCTCGATCGGCATGAACTGCTTCGTGTCGATCGGGCCCTTGCCGTCGATCGGCTGCCCCAGCGCGTTGACCACGCGGCCGAGCAGCGCGTCGCCGACCGGGACCGAGATGATGCGGCCGGTGCGCTTGACGGTGTCGCCCTGCTTGATCGCCCTGAACTCACCGAGCAGCACGGCGCCGACGCTGTCTTCCTCGAGGTTCAGCGCGATGCCGAACACCCCGTGCGGAAACTCGAGCATCTCGCCGGCCATGGCGCGCTCGATGCCGTGGAGCCGGGCGATGCCGTCGCCAATCGAGATGACGGTGCCGACCTCGGCGACGTCCACCTCGACGGCATAGCTGCCCACCTGTTCGCGGATGACCCTGGAAATGTCTTCGGCTCTGATGTCCATCTTCGATCCATTCACCGGCGTTCTTCGAGACGTTCCCTGATCCGCTGGAGCTGCGTCGCGATGCTGCCGTCGTACACCACGCTTCCGACGCGCGCCACCGCGCCCCCGATGATCGCCGGATCCACGCGCGCGCTCATCGTCACCCGGCGGCCCGTCGCAGAGGCCAGCCGCTGCTCCAGCTGCGCGAGCGCGTCGGGCCCGAGCGGCGCGGCCGTCGTCACCTCGGCGCGCACGATCCGGCGGTACTCGGTGAGGCGCTCGCGATAGGCCGCCGCCAGCTCGCCGACGACCGCCAGGCGATCGCGCTCGGCGAACAGCCGCAGCAGCCGCACCACCGGCGGCGACGCGTCCATCCGCGACAGCAGCGTCTCGACGATCCCGCGCTTGGCGGCGGGCGGAACAGCGGGATTGGCGAACACCCGCTGCAGCTCGGGCGCACGGGCCACGAGATCCGCGAAAGCGGTAAGGTCCTGCTCGACCTGTTCGGGATTGCCGTCCGTGACGATCGCCTCGAGGAGTGCTCGCGCGTAACGGGACGCGGACGCACCAGTGCTCATGCCTTCACCCTTGCAAGCTTGTACCTCAACGGCACAAACAATCTTTTATAACACAGAAGAACGCCGTGGCGTCCGGGCTACATTGCCGGCTGCGGCGTCCTGCCGCTGTCGATCAGCTGCTCGTAGAGGCGGTTGAGCTCCACTTCCGAGCCGAAGCCGATCTCGATCGTGCCGCCGCCGCCGCGGCGGACGATGCGGACCTTCGTGCCGAGAGCGAAGCGGAGACGGTCCTCGGCCGCCCGCGTGTGGACATCGGCCGCCGACGCGGCGCGTGGCGGGCGGGCCGCGGCTGGTGCCGTGAGCTTCTTCACCAGCGCCTCGGTCTCACGAACCGACAGCGACCGGGCGATCACTTCCCGCGCCGCCTCACGCTGCGCGGCCGCCGCCGAGAGCGCGAGCAGCGCGCGCGCGTGGCCCATCGAGAGCGAGCCCGCGGCCAGGTCTCCGCGGACTTCTTCCGGGAGCCGGAGCAGGCGCACGTAGTTGGCCACCGACGTGCGATCCTTGCCGACCGCCGCCGCCACCTGATCCTGCGTCATCCCGAATTCTTCGACGAGGCGCTGATAGGCCTGGGCTTCATCGACCGGGTTGAGATCTTCGCGCTGCAGGTTCTCGACGAGCGCCAGCTCGAGGAGCTGCCGGTCGGCGCCCTCGGGCACGTCGCGCACGACGACGGGCACCTTCAGCAGCCCGGCGCGCTGCGCGGCGCGCCACCGCCGTTCGCCGGCGATGATGCGATAGGTCGAGCCCGTGCGGCGCACGAGAATCGGCTGGATGACGCCGTTCGCGCGAATCGACGCCGCCAGCTCCTCGAGCTTGTCGTCGTCGAGCACCGCCCGGGGCTGGTGATCGCTAGGCGCGAGCAGGTCGACGTCGACGTCGATGGCGCCGCCGCGGGGCGGCTCGGGTGCGTCGGGAATGAGCGCGCTCAGGCCCTTGCCGAGTGCGGAACGTCGCTCCATCATCGGTGTTCCTCCTGGGCCTGCCGCGTCAGGCGGCGTGCCGCGCGAGCATTTCTCTGGCGAGCGCGACGTAGGCGGCCGCGCCGCGAGACTTCGTGTCGTACAGCACCGCGGGAATCCCGTGGCTTGGCGCCTCGCCGAGCCGCACGTTTCGCGGAATGACGGTGTCGAACACTTTCTCCTTGAAGAATTCGCGCACGTCGCGGGCGACGAGCTGGCCAAGATTGGTCCGGTCGTCGTACATCGTCAGCAGCACGCCTTCGATGTCGAGCGCGGGATTGAGCGCGCCCCGCACGCGGCGCATCGTGCCGACGAGATCGGCGAGACCCTCGAGCGCGAAGTACTCGCAGTGCAGCGGGATCACCACCGCGTCGGCGGCGACCAGTGCGTTGAGCGTCAGCAGTCCGAGCGACGGCGGGCAGTCGATGAAGATCAGATCGAACTGTGTCCGCAGCGGCTCGAGGACGCGACGCAGCCGGTGCTCGCGCGCCGGCAGGCCCACCAGCTCGATCTCCGCGCCTGTCAGGTTGCGATCGGCGGGGATGAGCAGCAGGTTTTCGACCTGCGTGGGGAGCAGGAATGATTCGGGTGCCGCGTCGGTCAGCAGCGCCTCGTAGATCGTGCCGCCCTCGGCCCGCTGGCCTTTCAGGCCGACGCCGCTCGTCAGATTCCCTTGGGGATCGATATCGACCAGCAGCACGCGCTGCGCGTCCATCGCCAGAGACGAGGCGAGGTTTATTGCGGTCGTGGTCTTCCCGACGCCCCCCTTCTGGTTGGCAACGGCAAGAATCCTGGCGACCCTTCGACTTGTATCTGGCATCTGACCGATTATTACGTTCAGTCTGTGGCCAACTCTAGTACCGTCCGCGATCGGCGTCAAGCAGAATATTTCACCTAGCGCCTCGGTGTTCCACGTGGAACGCTTCGCCCGACTGGGCGCTTCTCCAGCACGACCAGGCGGCTTCGCAGCGATTCAAGCAGCGGATAAGTGGCTTTCCACGACACCGGGGGTGTCAGGGTTGCAATCGGGTCGGCGGTTGCAGAGGCGCGAAAGAGGAATACGAGGCCGCCTGGCTTCACGAACGCCTGAAGCGTCATCAGCGTCTTCGGCTCGAGCCGCACGGCGCGGACAGTCACGAGATCGTGAGCCTCATGTAAGTCCGGCCTCGCCAGCAGCTCTTCGAAGCGCGCGGTCGCGACCTCGGCGCCAGTCAGCCCGAGCGCTCGAATCGCTTCGCGGAGAAACACCGCTTTTCTGGTCTTCGACTCGACCATAGCCAGGCGGAGACCGGGAACCGCAAGCACCAGCGGAATGGCCGGAGATCCGCCCCCGCTCCCGACGTCCATCATTCGCTCAGCCGTCGGTGGAACGTACCTGGCCGCGCTCACCGGCTCGATGAGCAGGCGATCGAGCGCTTCCGGCGGCACGTCAGGCAGTCTGAGCCCGGTGAGGTTGATCTTGCTGTTCCAGGCCGATAACAGGCGGTAGTACGCCTCGAGCCGATCGGAAAGTTCGGCGTCCAGCGTCACGCCGGCGCGACGTGCACGCCGCGTCAGCCGGTCGTGGAATTCGCGGCTCGTCACCAATGACGTCAGCTGGATTTCTCGAGATACGCGCCGAGTACGGCCACCGCCGCCGGCGTCATCCCGGGAATTCTCGAGGCCTGACCGAGTGTTTCCGGCCTGACCTGGGACAATCGGTGCACGACTTCACGCGAGAGACCCGGGATCCGATCGAAGACGAGGTGCTCAGGGATTCGGCGCCGTTCCTGTTTGCGCATCCGCTCAGCGCGGGCGGTCTCCTGTTTCAGATAGCCCGCGTACTTCAGCTCATTCTCGATGCTGGCCACCTCGAACACGCGGGTCTGGCTGTCGAGATCCAAGGCGACCTCGCCGCTTTTCAGCAGCGTTTCGAGTCGCACGCCGGGCCGACGCAGGAGCGTGCTCGCCGGCATCCGGTCGCCACGCTCGCCTCGGACCATCGTCCTCTGCAGCACGGCCACGTGCCCAGCATGGCGGTCGCGACGCGCCTCGAAGCGGCTCCATGCCTCATCGTCTATGAGGCCGACTGAACGTCCGAGCGGCGTCAGACGCAGGTCGGCGTTATCAATTCGCAGCAGCAACCGGTGTTCAGCCCGCGACGTGAACATCCGATACGGCTCAAGGCATCCACGAGTAGTAAGGTCATCTACCATAATACCGATGTATGCCTCGTCCCGCTGGAACCTGATCCCAGGTTCTTTGCGGACCTTCCGAGCGGCGTTGATTCCAGCGGCCAGTCCCTGTGCTGCAGCCTCTTCGTACCCTGATGTGCCGTTGATTTGACCTGCCAGAAACAACCCGTCGACTCGATGCGTTTCCAGCGAGGACCTCAGTTCCGTCGGTTGGACAAAGTCATATTCAACTGCATATCCGAATCGAAGGATTAATGCCTGTTCAAGCCCTGGAAGTGATTGAACCAGTTGCTTTTGTACATCGACTGGCAGCGACATCGAGAAGCCGTTTACGTAGATCTCGTCGACGTCTGTTCCTTCAGGTTCCAGGTAGATCTGGTGCCGCTCGCGGTCCGGAAACCGCATGATCTTGTCTTCGAGCGACGGACAATACCGCGGGCCGACGCCCTGGATCTGTCCGTTGTAGAGCGGGCTGCGGTCGATGTTGCGTCGAACGATCTCGCGCACGCGGTCGTTTGTGTGCAGCAGCCAGCACCGAATCGTGTTGCGCGGACCGGCGACCGTGGAAAACGAAAACGGCACGGGGTCGGCGTCGCCGCGTTCCTCGACGAACACGCCGGCACGAACCGCGGCGTCGAAATCGATGCTGTTGCGGTGAAGGCGCGGAGGCGTTCCGGTCTTCAGGCGGCCCATCTCGAATCCGAACGCTCTGATCGACTCTGCGAGCTCGCACGAGGGTGGCTCGCCGTGCCGCCCGGCCGGGCGCTGCTCGGGTCCGATGTGAATCAGCCCGTTCAGGAACGTCCCGGTCGTGACGACGAGCGCATCGCACGCGTAACGATCGCCCTCCTCCATGGCGAGCGCGCAGACGCGGCCGTTCGCGACCTCGATACGGCCGGCTTTGCCGACGAGCCACGTGATCTGCGGCTCCCGCTCCAGCGCCTCGGTCACCCACTCCGTGTAGCGGCGCTTGTCGGCCTGGGCTCTCGGCGACCAGACGGCGGGGCCGCGGCTCCGGTTGAGCAGCTTGAACTGAATACCGGTCGCGTCGATCGCACGGCCCATCAGGCCGCCGAGCGCATCAATCTCCCGGACGAGATGTCCCTTGGCGGTACCGCCCACGGCCGGATTGCAGGGCATGTGCGCCACGGTTGCGCGCGACAGCGTGCAGAGGCCGACGCTGCACCCCAGGCGCGCGGCCGCATGCGCGGCCTCAACGCCCGCATGTCCCGCACCGATGACGATCACGTCGAAACGCATGTGCACGCTCTCGGCGGGTCCGGCCGGATCCGCCCTACTTCCCGACGCAGAACCTCTCGAAGATGTGCTGGAGGACGTCCTCGGTCGTGCGCGCGCCCACGACCTCGTCGAAATGCACCCGTGCCGCCTGCAGATCGGCAAGGACGAACTCCTCCGGCGCCCGGTTCTCCGCGGCCGCGCGCGCGGCCGCGCTCAGGCTGTCGCGCGCCTGCTCGAGCAGCGCGATGTGGCGCGTGTTCGAGATGGCGGCCGTATCGCGCCACGCGTCGCTTCCGGTGAGCTCGCGCGCGATGGCGCGGCGTAGCTCGTCAATCCCTTCGCCGGTGCGTGCGGACACGCAGACCGCAGCGCCGGAACAGGAATGACTCGCGGGCAGATCGGCCTTGTTCAGGACGACGAGGCGGCGCGCGGCGGCGGTGTCTGCCAGCAGCTGTCCGTCCTCGACCGTCATCGGCTCGCTGCGATCCAGCACGACCATCAGCAGGTCCGCGGCCGCGCGCGCGCGTGCCGCGCGCCGCACGCCTTCGCGCTCAACGACGTCGGCTGCCTCTCGCCAGCCGGCCGTGTCGACCATCGTCACCGCGAGGCCGTCGAGATCCACGTGCTCGGACACGAGATCGCGCGTGGTCCCGGCGATGTCGGTCACGATGGCGCGATCGGCGCCGACGAGCGCGTTGAACAGGCTCGACTTCCCCACGTTCGGCCGCCCGGCCACCACAACGGTCGCGCCCTCGCGAATCAGCCGGCCGCGCCGCGCGCCCGCAAGCAGCCGGTCGAGCTGTTCGACCAGGCACGTCGTCTGCCGCGCTGTTTCCTGCGGTTCGATGAAGTGGTAGCCCTCGTCTGGAAAATCCAGCGACGCTTCAAGGCGGGCGATCAGGTCGAACAACTGCCCGTCGATCTCCCTGATCCGCTCCGTCAGCGTCCCCTCGAGCTGATCGAAGGCGACGCGCGCCTGGAGCGGCGTGACCGCGGCAATCAGATCGGCCACGGCCTCGGCCTGTATCAGATCGCGTTTGCCGCTGAGGAAGGCGCGGAGCGTGAACTCGCCCGGCTCGGCGAGCCGCGCGCCAGCCGCCATCGCGACGCTGACGATCGCCTGCAGCACCACGGGGCTGCCGTGCGCGCTGATCTCGACGACGTGCTCACCCGTGTAGGAGTGCGGCGCCGGAAAATACGTGGCGATGACTTCGTCTATCGCCCGGCCTGGCCGGGACGGGCGCTCGCGGTCCGCCTGTCGCACACGGGTATAGGTGGCGTAACGGGCGCGCAGCCGGCGCGGATGCTCGAGCACCGCCTGGGCAATCTCAAGCGACGACGGGCCGCTGATGCGCACGATGCCAATCCCGCCGCGGCCGGGCGGTGTCGCAACGGCAACGATGGAATCCCCGGTCGCAAACAATTACTTCGTCGAAATGATGACCGTCTTCATGACCGCGTCGCCGATGCTCTCCGAGGTCGCCCCGGGGTCTTCCGCAATCGCCAGATGCACGATGCGCCGTTCGTACGGATTGAGCGGCCCCATTTCCTGCGGCATGCCGGACGTTTTTGCCTTCTCCGCCATGTGCCGCGCCATCTGCCGTAACTCGGCGTCCTTGTCCTTGCGGAACCCGTTGCAGTCGACAGTAATGCGGGTGTCCTCGCCAAGCTGGCGTCTGAAGGTGGTCGCGACGACGTGCTGCAGGGCCTGCAGGCCTTCGCCGCCGCGGCGCACGAGCACGCCGCCGTCTTCGCCCTCGAGATTGACGCATGTTCCGTCGGGGCCTTCCTCGATCGTGGTGGTGAGGGCCAGGCCCATCGCGGTGACGACCTGCTGTACGAAGCCGGCGATCTCTGTTGTCAGTGCCATAACCGTTCGCTGCCTATGCTCGTTTTGACGTCCGCACCGTCGCCGCCGTCGGCGGTCCGATCAGCCAGGTGGTGAAGTACTGCTGCCCAATCGCCCACAGGTTGCTGACGAACCAGTAGATGACCAGCCCGCTCGGCGCCCGCAGGAAGAACACCGTGAACAGGAGCGGCATGACGAGCATCACCCGCTGCTGCGCCGGGTCGGCCGTGCTCGGCGTGATCTTGGTCTGCCAGAACATCGTCACGGCCATCAGGACTGGAATGACGTAATACGGGTCCGGCTGCGACAGATCCAGGATCCACAACCCGAATTGGGCACCGCGAAGCTCAATCGACTGCGACAGCATCGCGTAGAACGCCAGCAGCACCGGGAACTGCAGCAGCATCGGCACGCAGCCGCTCGCCGGGTTGACGCCCTTCTCGCGGTAGAGATTCATGATCTCCGTGTTCATCTTCTGCCGCGCGGGATCGGTCACCTTGAGGCCGGCGTAGTGATCCTGGATGGCTTTCAGCTGCGGTTGAAGCGCCTGCATCTTCCTCATCGAGACCACGCTCTTGTGGCGCAACGGGAAGATCGCGATGTTGATCAGCACCGTCAGCAGGACGATCGACCAGCCGTAGTTGCCGACGAACGCGTGGATCCACTGCAGCGCGCCGAGCAGCGGGACCGCGAGGAATCCGAACATCCCGTAATTGATCGCGCGCACGAGCTCGCCGTCGATCGACCGCAGCAGGTCGAACTGCTTCGGCCCGTAGAAGAACTGGACGCCGGCCGGCGGCTGCGGAAACGTGAAGCCCGCCGCGAGCAGCTGGCGCTGACCTTGTCCTGGTCCAGGTCCCGGCAGGACCACCTGCCGGAACTCGACCCGCGCCTGGCCCGGGCTGACCGCGGCGGCCAGGAAATAGTGATCGTCCACGCCCGCGAACCGGAACTGCCCTTCGTGCGAAGGTTGCTGGCCGGCGTTGGCCGCCGTTATCCGCTCGACCTTGCCGGCGCGGTGATAGATCGCCTGCGGCGGCTGGATGTAATTGCCCGTGAAGAAGCTGCCGCCACTCGTCAGCGCGCC
>JACQZV010000044.1 GCA_016213695.1 Acidobacteriota bacterium
GCAGCAGGCTGACGTTGTACTCCTTGCCCCGGTAAATGGCCGTGTGCCCCTTCTGCTTGCCGTGGCCGCGCACCTCGGTCACCGTCATCCCCGAAATATTCAGCTTCGCCAGTGCATCCTTCACGTCGTCGACCTTGTTCGGGCGGACGATGCTCTTGATCAGTTTCATACGCTTCCCTCCAGTGTGCCCTGCAGGTCGGACGCCAGCGCGCGCTGTTCCGCCTCGGTGAGTTTTGCCCCTGATTTCGTGATGTGGAACACGTCGATGGCCCGCTCGCCTTCGGTGGAGATGAGCACCAGCTCGACGCTGCAGCCGTGCCGCGAGATCACACGGCTGATGCGGTACAGCAGCCCGAGCGCGTTTCCGGCAACGATGTCGAGGATCGTGTAGCGTTCGGAGGCGCCGCTGTCCGCGCGGACGATCGGCGCCACGCGCGGAGTCGCCCTCGCGTGCAGCACGCCCCGCTCGCGCCCGCGCAGCAGCGCCGTCACGTCGGCACGGCCCGACACCACGTCCTGCAGCACGTGCAGCACCTGCACGTGCGCGTCCGCGTTCAACTCCAGAAAACGCTCGTCGTCGGTGAACTGGAAGACGTCGAGGACCAGGCCGTGGGGGCTGGTCAGCGCCTGGCCGCGCAGGATGTTCATACCGAACGACGAGAGCACGCCGCAGATGTTGGAGAAGAGGAACGGCTTGTCGAGCGTGACGACCGAGAGCGTCCACGCCGTGTCGCTCTGCTCGAGCGAGACGTGCACGTCGTCGGCCCCGATGTCGCGCGCCAGCCGCACGTGCCGGTAGATGGCCTCGCGCGGAAAGAGCTGCAGGTAGCGCTGCGGCAACCCTTCGAGGAACCGTGTGATCTCCACTTCGGGCAGGTCCGCCGGCCGCCCCGACAGCAGCTCGACGAGCCCCGCCTGGTTGCGCTCGATGACCTCGTCGGCGTAGCGCTGCGTCAGCTCGTTGTAGGTGTCGACGTACAGGCGCCAGACGAGCTCCTCTTTCCACGGCGTCAGCGTGTCCGGGCTCACCGCCTCGATGTCGGCGAGCGTCAGCAGACACAGCATCTTCAGCCGGTCCTCGGTGCCCAGCAGCCGCGCGAACTCCTTCACGATGCCCGGGTCCTCGGTGTCGCGGCGGAACGCGACGAGCGACATCTGGAGGTGGTGGCGGATGAGGAACAGGACCGCCTCACGCGCCTCGCCCGCCACCTGCAGCCGATCGAGCGCGCCGGCCGCCATCCGGACGCTCTCGAGCGCATGCTCGTCGTCGCGCCACTTTCCGACGTCGTGCAGGAGCAGAGCGAGCACCAGCAGCTCGGGCGAGGCAAGGCCCGCCGCGACGACCCGGAAGCGCTCGCGGGACGGCTCCTCCGTGCTGATGAGGCGCTCCAGGTTGCGAATGGTGAGCAGCGTGTGCTCGTCCACCGTGTACTTGTGGTAGAAGTCGCGCACGACGCGCCATGAGATCGCGGCGAACTCGGGGAAGAGCCTGCCGAGCAGGCCGCAGTCGTGCATCTGCGACAGCCGCGCGTACAGCCCGGGCCGCGGCTTCAGGAGCCGCAGGAGCGCCGCGCGGTCGCGCGGGTCGGGCGTGAACTCCTCCGGCCGGTAGCGCTCGACGTGCTGCTGGATGCACGAGAGCGCCTCGTCGGTCACCTCGGTCCCGGCGTCGAGCGCCGCCTGGAACGCGCCAATCCACGACGCCGGCGTCCGCGCCGCCTGCACGGGATCGAGAAACCGGACGCCGTCGCGCGACTGGCCGAGATTGGGGCCGACCGGCGTCGGCGCCGTGCGCCGCGCCCATTCCAGCACGCGGCCGACCGTGCGCGCGTGCCGGAAATAGTCGCTCATCAGCCGCTCGACGCGCTGGTGCGGCTCCGCTCCGGGATACCCGAGCACGTCGGCGGTCCGCTCCTGCAGCTCGTGGCTCAGCACGTTCTGGTTCCGTTCGGCCTCGAGGTGCAGGATCCCGCGCGCGCGCAGCAGGAACTCCTCCGCCTCCTCGACCCTGCCGGGGTCGGCGGGGCCGCGCGTGAGCAGCAGCGGATCGGTGAGCGCCGCGAGCGTCCGCGCCGCCATCAGGTCGCGCAGCGCGCCCGGCGCTTCCTTCACGTCCGGCTCGAGCTGATACAGCGTGTCGTTGAACCGCGCGTGCCGCTCCTCGACGAGCGTCAGCAGCGATCGCAGGATATAGGCGTGCGTCGAGGCGGTGTGGAACATTGCCGCCAGGCGGTCGAACAGCGTGGCGTCGCCGGCCACGAGGCGCGCGTCGAGCAGCGCCAGCAGAAACTCGGGGTTGTCGATCTCGAGGTCGGCGAATTCGTCCAGTTCGCGCACCTGGTGTCCGACGACCACGCCGACATCCCAGAGCGGATGCAGGAACGCGCGCAGAAACCGCTCCTCGGCGGGACCGATCCGACCGCCGAACAGCAGCAGGAGATCGATGTCGGAATGCAGGCAGAGGTGGCGGCGGCCGTAGCCGCCGAGCGCGATGATCGCGGCCGGGCGATCCAACCCGCCCGCCTCCACGTACAGGTGGCGCAGCAGCGCGTCAACGCGGCCGGCGTGGCGCTCCAGCGCCCCGCGGCCGCCCGCGCCCCGGGCGATGTCGGCGCGCAGCGCTCCGCGGGTCGCGTCGAGCGCCGCGCGGATCGTCGGGCCCGCGCCCGGCTCCATCATCGACATGGGGCGAACATCTCCGGTTGCGGCTGCGGATGTCAAGCGGTTCGCGCGAGCGCGCGGCGGGCCGCCATCCGGCCCGCCGCGCGCATCGCCCTAGTAGGAAAGGCCGAGGCCGAACGAGCCGACCACCTTGGTGTCTTCGCCACCGTTGATGGCGGCGGTCGTGTCGCCGAGCTTCTGAAACTCCACGCCGCCGTGCAGGTTCCACGCGCCGAAGCTGGTCGTGCTGCCGAGCGGAATGGTCGCCAGGCCCGCCGCGCTGAAATACCCGAATCGGTTGTCCACGCCGTTGAGCTCGTAATAGTCGCCCGCGCTCAGCCCGACTTTCACAGGAAACGCCAGGCTGACCGCCGCGCCGGCCCACCCGGGTGCGACGCCGAGCTCGACATACTTGCCCGCCTTGTTCCCGGCGTCGGCCTGGCCCATCCCCGGCGCGGTGTCCATTTCGAAGGCGACCAGCGCGTACGGCTTGAGCGCGCCCTTCCCGAGGCGTGCGCTGTCGTCGACGCCGAGCTTGAACGCAATCTCCTTCACCGTGCTGAACATGTTGTTCGGGCTCGTGTAGGCCGTATACGTGGTGCCGAGACTCACGCCGCCGCCGAACCCGAGGCCGAGCGTGGCGTAGAAATCGCCCTCGTACCAGAGCTTTCCGCTCGGACCGTCGGTGCCGGCCGCGCCGGTGTGCAGGCTGTTCCAACTGCCGACGTTCAGGCCCATGCTCTTGAGCCCGGCGTCGCCCGAGTAGACGGCGAGACCGAGGTCGGCGGCCGGCCACATGATCAGCTTCGTGTCATCCTGCCTGATCCCGCGGAACATGTAGGTATTGAGGAAGTCGAAGCTCCCCGTGAACGTCAGGTTCCCCGGGTTCGGGTCCGGCGGCGCCGGCTGTTGCGCCGATGCGGGCGCTGCGAGGCATGTGACCAGGACGACGGCCACGACCGACGAAAATCCGTAACACGATAGGCGACGTGACAGCATCTTTCGTATCCTCCCTGGGATGATGAGCATGCGGCGGCGCCGCCATGGCGCCGCCGCGAACCTGCTAGATGATCTCCGCCCTCGCCTCCTGCGTGGGCACGAAGCCCGGATACGCATCCATGCCGTGCTCGCCGATGTCGAGGCCTTCCGCTTCCTCTTCCGCACTGACCCGGATGCCCATGGTGCTCTTCAGCAGGAGCCACGCGGCCGCGCTCAGCACGAACGTCGCCGCGCCGACAGCCACGACTCCCGTGAGCTGCGTCAACAGCTTCGCGGCACCGCCACCGAAGAACAGCCCGCCCTCCGTGGCAAACAACCCGACAGCCAGCGTCCCGAACACGCCGTTCACCAGGTGGACGCTGAGCGCACCGACGGGATCGTCGAGCTTCACCTTGTCGAAGAAGAGCACCGCATACACCACGATCACGCCGGCGATGAGGCCGATCAGGACCGAGCTGCCCACGCTGACGACGCTGCAGGGCGCCGTGATCGCGACCAGACCGGCGAGCGTCCCGTTGAGGATCATGCTCAGGTCGGGCTTGCCGAGCGCCACCCACGCCACCGCGCACGCGGAGAGACATCCGGCAGCCGCCGCCATGTTCGTGTTCAGCGCGATGCTCGCGATGGCCGCGGGGTCAGCCGCCATGGTGCTCCCCGGATTGAATCCGAACCAGCCGAGCCACAGGATCAGCGTGCCGAGCGTCGCCAGGCCCATGTTGTGGCCGGGAATCGGCCTGACCGTGCCGTCCTTCAGGTACTTGCCCATCCGCGGACCCAGGAAGATGACCCCCGTCAGCGCACACCAGCCGCCGATGCTGTGCACCACGGTCGATCCCGCGAAATCCAGGAAGCCCATGTCGGCGAGCCACCCGCCACCCCACGCCCAGTGACCGCCGAGCGGGTAGATGACGCCGACGAGAATGAACGAGAAGACGATGAAGGAGAGGAACTTGATCCGCTCCGCCACCGCGCCGCTCACGATCGTGGCCGCCGTCCCGGCAAACACGAGCTGGAAGAAGAATTTCGCGTAGAGGGGCACGCCGGTCCAGTTCAACGACCCGAAGACGCCCATGTAGCCGTCGCCGGTGGCCGGACTGTTATCGGCGCCCTGGAGCATCCAGCCGGTCAGCCCGTACCCGTAGTCGCTGCCATCGCCAAACATGAGCCCGAACCCGATGACCCAGAACGCGATCGACGACGCAGCGAACACGATGAAGTTCTTGGCGAGGATATTGACCGCGTTCTTGGCCCGGCAGAGGCCGGCTTCGAGCGTGGCGAAACCGGCGTTCATCCAGAACACGAGGAACGCCGTCACCAAGACCCAGACCGTGTCGAGCGCCACCTTGGTCGCGTCCGGCTGAGCGGCCTGGGCAAACGCCGGGGTCGACACCGCCAGCAGCGCGAGCGCCACTCCACTGAACATCCGTCGTCGATGCATGACACCTCCGTTTGTCGAGTGCGCCGGCACGGCGCGCGCAGACCCGGGCCCCTGTTTCCGGTGTTGTCCGCGCGCGCCGCGACCGGGCTTTTGATTGAACGTGGAACCGACGTCCGCACGCCTCGGCGGCCGTCGCCCTGCTGTAGAGCAAGATGGGATCCAGCCGGCGGCGGGGGGCCGCGCGGCCGATCGGCTTGATTTCCGGCCGAAACTGCGCGATCGCACCTGAACGGTGGTCTATCGCCTCGCTACGTATTTGTCTGATCAGTTAATTCTGGAAACAATCATGTGTGATTCTATCCTCCGACCCGGCGGGAGTCTCTGCCGACGTCGGGGCGACGACCGCCTCGGTCCCGGGCCCCATGGCGGCAGCCGGCGCCCGGCCGGTCGCCACCTCACCTGATGTCTACAAATACGTCTGTAATGCCAATGCCTACAACGTAAATGTAGCTCATTAACCCTGCTACTGCCGCGCCGGCCTTCCATAAGCACGGCTGACCCGCTCGCCTTGCGGCCGTCCAGCGCCGTGATTATGATGCGCGACAGACGCCGGGAGCCGCGGAGCGGCCCCGCCATCCAGGCCATCGACCTGCCAGGCAGCGGTCAGGAGGGTTACCCCGTATGAAGGTGTACGACGCAACGAGCATCCGCAATGTGGCGGTCGTCGGCCACGGTGGAAGCGGCAAGACCCAGCTCGTGTCGGCCCTGCTGTTCGGCGCCGGCACTGTCAACCGCCTGGGCAAGGTCGATGACGGATCCACGGTCACCGATTTCGACGAAGAAGCCGTCGCCCGCAAGCACACCCTCGCCTCCAGTCTGGCCCACGCCGAGTGGCGCAACACGAAGATCAACCTCATCGACACGCCGGGATTCGCCAACTTCCTGACCGACGCCCGATCCGCGCTGCGCGTCGTCGAAGCCGCCGTGGCGGTGGTCGACGCCGTGGCCGGGGTGGAGGTGCAGACCGAGAAACTCTGGGCCGAGGCGGCCGCGCTCAACCTGCCGCGGGTCGTGGTCGTCAACCGCATGGACCGCGACCGCGCCAGCCTCGACCGCACGCTCGACGCGCTGCGGCGCGACTGCGCGCGGGAGATTGCGCCGATCCAGCTGCCGCTCGGCGAGGAGCGCGCGTTCACCGGAGTGGTCGACCTGATTCGCATGAAGGCGGTGACGTTCGCCGCCGACGGCAGCGGGACGGTTGCCGAGAGCGACATCCCCGCCGCGCTCGCCGACCGGGCGGCCCGCGCGCGGGAGCAGCTGATCGAAACGGTCGCGGAAGCCGATGAGAAGCTGATGGAGGCGTTCTTCGCCGAGGGCACCCTCACTCAGGAGCAGCTCGTCTCGGGCCTGCGGGCGGCCACGGTGGCCGGCCGGCTGTACCCGCTCGTCTGCGCGTCGGGACTCCACGTCATCGGCATCCAGCCGCTCCTCGACGCGGTCGTCGACTTCGTCCCTTCGCCCGCCGAGCGCGAGTTCCCGGCCGTCTCGAAAGACGGTACGGAGACGACCGTCAGGGCATCGGACAGCACGCCTCCAATGGCCTTCGTCTGGAAGACGATCGCCGACCCGTTCGCCGGACGCATCACGATGCTGCGCGTCGTCTCGGGCACGCTGAAATCCGATTCGACCGTCCACAACCTGAGGGCCGACGGCCCGGAGCGGCTCGGGCACCTGCTGGTGCTCCAGGGCAAGACGCAAACGCACGTACCGGAGCTGAAGGCCGGCGACATCGGGGCCGTGGCGAAACTCAAGGACACCCGCACCAACGACATCCTGGCCGACAAGGCGAGCCCGGTGCGGTTCACCGACATCGCGTTCCCCGAGCCGGTGCTCTCCTACGCCATCGAACCGAAGAGCCGCGGCGACGAAGACAAGATCAGCACGGCCATGCAGCGGCTGCGCGAGGAAGACCCGACGATCGGCTACTCGCGCGATCCGCAGACGCACGAGCTGCTGCTCTCGGGGCAGGGCCAGATGCACATCGAAGTGACGGTGGCCAAGCTGAAGCGCCGGTTTGCCGTGGAGGTGCTCCTCAAGCCGCCGCGGAGTCCGTATCGCGAGACGATCCTGGCGTCGACCGAAGCACACGGCCGGCATAAGAAGCAGACCGGCGGCCACGGACAGTTCGGCGACTGCAAGATCCGGGTGGAGCCGCTGCCGCGCGGGAGCGATTTCCAGTTCGAGGACGACATCTTCGGGGGCTCGATCCCCAGGCAGTTCGTGCCGGCCGTCGAGAAGGGGATCCAGGACGCGCGGATGCGCGGCTTCCTCGCCGGCTATCCGATGGTCGACTTCAAGGCGACGGTCTTCGACGGGTCGTACCACGCCGTCGACTCGAACGAGCTGTCGTTCAAGATGGCGGGGTCGCTGGCCTTCAAGGACGCGATGTCGCGGGCGCGGCCGACGATTCTCGAGCCGATCATGAAGGTCGAGGTGTACGCGCCGAGTGATTTTGCGGGCGACCTGATGGGCGATCTCAACGGACGACGCGGCCGGATAGCCGGGATGGACACGCGCGGCTCGATGACCGTGATCCGCGCGCAGGTGCCGATGTCCGAGATGCTCAGCTACGAGCAGCACCTGACCTCAGCCACCGGCGGCCGCGGGTCGTACCACATGGAGTACTCGCACTACGAGGAGGTGCCGCAGCACCTGCAGACCAAGATCATCGCCGCGGCCAGGGCCGAACGCGGGCAGGAAGTGGCCGAAGAGGCCTGACCCCGCCGCGGCCTGACCCGGCCGCGCTACGTCCCCGACTCCCGCCGCCCAACGACGGTCAGCGTGGACGGGGGCACGTCGGGCGTCACGAACGCTCGCAGAAAATCGAGTTCTCCAAGGCGATATTCGCGCTCAAGAACGGCCTCGACCGGCACCCGCGGTACCGGGCCGTAGGGCAGCGCCGCGAACTCCGTCTTCAGCGGCTCCTGGAGGAGAACGGGACCTTTGGGGGGCGCCGTCCAGTACACGTGCGCGTAATCGGTCCACCGCTGCACATATCGCAGCTCTCCGTGGCTGTCGCGCACTCTCAGGTTCTCGACCAGGTATGGCACCGAGAATCGGTCCGTCCGCACGTCCGTTGGATTGGGATGCCCGCTGATGGACACCAGCCGGTAAGAGGGGTGGGCCGCCATCACGATACTGGCATACCGCGTTGCGCTCACGTACCAGGGCGGCGGCGATCCCGCCGGGCTGTCCGTGTAGATCCGGCTTGCCTCCGACTCGGCGCTAATGGACCCGAAGACTCTCGACGTCACGGTCGTGCCGTCGACGAGCTGCACCTCCAGCGTGGTCGCGTCCGACAACCGGATCCGATAGCCGCGCGGATCGGGTTCGTCCCCCTGCCGCTGCCACACGCCGGCAGGCACCGGTACACCGTCGAGCACGAGTTCCGCCCGGGCGTTCCAGGGAGTCAGCGACACGCGCGCGATCACGTTCGCCGAACGGCCGGTGATGAGCTCCCCCTCAGTCACGGGGTTCGTCGGGCGCCAGTCGCACCATGCGAGTTCGTGCCTGTACGGATACTCGAAGATCGTTCCGCATCTCTCCCGCAGGTCGGCCGTATGGGACGTCTGCGCGATGAGAACGTAGGGGACGGTAAACACCTGTGCGGCGACGCCGTCCTCCTCCAGACCGATGCGGCCCCGGAACACCAGGATCTGCGACGGCGTCGGGCGCTCCGCAGGTGCCAGCGTCACGGGGAGCGTCACGACGGCCCGCGGCGCCACGGTTGCCGGAGCGCCGCCATTGACGCGGACAACCCGCTCGCGGCGCTCGTCGGCGGTGCCGGCCTCCGGCCGGGCGTAGATGTCGAAGACGCCCGACATCTCTTCGTCCCCGAGGTTCTCAATCTCGATGAACGTGGTGCCGCCCCTGATAGACAGCCTGCGTACGCGCATCGACCCGCGAAAGAAGTAATCGAGCACGCCGCGGGCGTATCCGACCGCTCGCGGCAGCATGTGCGTGGCGGTCTCCTCCCATACCGCTTCGTCCGCGCATGGGTACGGGGCGCTGCGGGTGGCCACCCACCGCCCGACCGCGCGCTCGGTCGCGCACTCAGCCAGCGCGACGCTCACCGGCAGACCCTGCCCGGCCGGCTTCGCGAGGTAGGCGCGGACGTGCGGACTTCGGGGCGCCACGCGGGGATTCGGCGTCAGCAGGTCGCGGCGGGGAAACGGAAACTGTCCGGTGACCGTGTCCTCGCTGAAGAAGTTCGCGTTGGCGACCTCCGCGATGCCGATCGCGGCGCCGAGCGTGACGTTCGGGTCGGGAGCCTCCGGCACGTACGTATCGGTGTCGATCAGACGGCCAATCGGCGCCCGGGCTGCCGGTTCGCCGTCCGGAAGCGGCAGGCGGAAGATGCCGGTGTCGACACCAATTGGAGCGGCCAGAAACCGTGCGCGGAAGCGCGCTTCGGCGTCGGCCGTGGCCGCGTCGGTCTCGCCATTGTGCTGGTCGGACACCCAATACTCGTAGTTGCCCGCCTTCGCGCGGCTCACTGCCCGTGAGAGGACGCCAAACGGATGCGCGTCCTCCCGTACGTGCTCGGGCACGGAGGCGTCCACGACGACATGCATGATCTGACCGAGCGCGCGGAACAGGTCGGCGGCGGCCGCCTCGCGAGTCCGTGCATCGGGAGCGGTCAGCGCTTCCAGGTAGAACCGCCGCGCGTCCGGCCACGCCCAGTGGCCCCCCGGACTCTGAGCCGGATCCTGCATCCAGCGAGCCGACGAGGAACTGTGGCCAAACACGTGCAACCCCGCCTCGGCCCAGGGTTTGAGAGGGTTGTGGAAATGGTTATAGAAGCGGCCGCTAAGCGGCCCGCCGTCGTCCTCGCGCTCGCCGCCGAGGCCGAGCAGGTCAACCGCCGTCCAGTCGGGTTGGCGCAGCACCGTTTCGCGGCCGGCCGAAAGAGCCAGCGCTTCGTGAAGATATTGATCGAACCCGGCATAGTCTGCCGCGGCCACGTTGACGAGACGATGAGTCCCCGTATTCAACCCACGCAGCGTCGTCGAGGAACCAGCAACCAACGACACACCCAGAACAAGCGCGGCGGCCCGCTGAGTCGTCATCGTACTAACCGTTCCAGCTCACTGCAGCGCAATTCAGCTCGTTCGCGGCGTATCGCGGC
>JACQZV010000054.1 GCA_016213695.1 Acidobacteriota bacterium
ACCTGGACCGGTTTCCAGGCGCCTCGCTCTTCGATCGCCTCGCACGCGCCGTGTGTCACGCCGGCTGTCTGCCGCGCAAGGAGCTGTACGAAGCGTGGGAGATGGCACGCCGCGTCCGGCGCGTCTTTCGCGGCGGCCGCATCGTCGATCTGGCCGCCGGACATGGCCTGCTCGCGCACGTCCTGCTGATTCTGGACGACTCGTCTCCGGAAGCACTCAGCGTCGATGCGACGCTGCCGCCGTCGAGCGGCAGGCTGCACGAGGTGCTCGTCACCGCGTGGCCGCGGCTGGCGGGACGGGTCGTGTTCAACGAGGGTCCGCTCGAGTCCGTCGCGTTGTCCGACGATGACCTCGTGGTGTCGGCACATGCGTGCGGAGCGCTGGCCGACCGTGTTCTCGATCGCGCATCGGAGGTCCGCGCCAGGGTCGCGGTGCTTCCGTGCTGCCACGATCTGGCGGTCAACGATGCGGGATCGCTGTCAGGGTGGTTGGACGGCGCGCTGGCCGTGGATGTGATGCGCGTGTGGCGCCTCGAGCAACGGGGTTACCGCGTCCGGACGCAGACCATTCCCGCGCTGATCACGCCACAGAACCGGCTCCTCCTGGGAGAGCCGATCCCCTGAACTCCCGCGTGGCATCAGGAACGGTCGGATAGCACGCTCCGCCTGCTATAGTGCCGGTCGGAGATTCGGACGCTGGCCGATGGCGCGACCCGGGACATCTGGCACGGCGTCAATACGAAGGCCGCCCGGCGCATCCCTCGAGACCTGTGGCCAATCGTTCGGCGGAAGCTGGACCAGATCGACGCAGTGACGAGGCTCGACGACCTGAAGGTGCCACCGGGGAATCGGTTGCACGCGCTCACCGGTGACCTTCATGGCTGGCATGCGGTACGCGTGAACGACCAATATCGAATCGTCTTCCGGTTCGACGGCGCGGACGCGTTCGACGTGCGGTGCACCGACTATCACTGAGGACATGGAATTGCTGCCGACCCATCGCCCACCGACGCATCCTGGCGAGATGCTCTTGAAGGAGTTTCTCGAACCCCTCGGCGTGTCCCAGGTCGAGGCGGCCACCCGCATGAACATCCCCTTCCAGCGACTCAACGCCATCATCAAGGGTCGCCGTGGCGTCAGCGCCGACACCGCACTCTTGCTCGAGGCGCTGACGCACTGGGATGCCCAGATCTGGCTGACGCTCCAGGCAAAGTGGGACCTCTGGCATGCCGTGAAGGCCCGGGGACGGCGAGCGAAGGTCCGCGCGCTCCCCAGGACCGCGTAGGCGCCGCCCGCGCCCGGTTGTACGTTCGCGGCGCTCGTCATACAATCACTTGCACTGCTGACCCTGCGGTCGGCTTCTGGAGGGACCATGTCTTCGACACACGTTCTTGGGCGCCTGCTCGCGGCCGGCGCGCTCACCCTGGCCGTGGCGGCCAACGCGACGGCGCAGGGTGCGTTCACCGTGACGTCCACCACCTTCAAGGACGGCCAGTTGATGCCGCGGAAGGTCGCCAATGTCAATCCGCAGAACCCGAACTGCGTCGGCGAGAACGTCTCGCCCCAGCTCTCGTGGAGCAACGCCCCCGACGGGACGAAGAGCTTCGCGATCCTGATGGAGGATCCTGAGGGCCGCGGCGGCGCGGGCGTGCACCACTGGGTGGCGTACGGGATTCCAGCGTCGGTCACCAGCTTCGCCGAGGGCGAGGTGAGCAAGGCGACCGACAAGTACGTCGGCGGCAAGAGCACGCAGGGCGTCGGCTTCTACTCGGGGCCGTGCACGCCGCCCGGATCGCCGCATCACTACACGTTCGTGGTGATCGCCACCGACTTCGACGCGAAAGAGCTGCCGCCGGGGCTGACGCGTGAAGAGTTCCTGGCCAAGCTGGTGCCGCAGGGCGGGATGTCACACGCCAAGGGCTCGACCGGTCTGGTCGGCCTGTTCGTGAAGCCGAACTGAATTCGAGGTACTGCTCGCCGACTGCTACCCGCGGAGGAACGGGTCGGCGAGCAGGTTCTCGTCCCGCTCCTCGCACTCGGGCGCCTCGTCCTGCCGAATCCCCCGGGGGCCAAGCCGCCGCGCGTAGGTGTACGAGGTCCACGGCTCCGCCAGCACATCGGGATCGGTGACGGTGAAGGTGTAGTACAGCACGTCGCCGGAACGGGTGAACCGTTCCGTCACCTCCATCTTGTCCGTGTGGAAGTAGCCCTCCCACCCGAGCCATGTCGTGTCGCTGAAGCCGATCGACTCGATGACGAGCGTGTCGCCCTCCCAGTGGGCCAGTCCCATCCCGTTGACCGTCGAGAACTGATTGTCATTCTCGTCGCGCGTGCGCCCGTCGAGCGGCAGGATGCGCAGTGCGTTCTCGACGTTGTTGAACAGCCAGATCTGGCCGTCCTTCTGCACGATGCGCACCGGGACGTTCTGGCGCGGAACGCCGAGCGGGTGATAGCAGCCAAAGTAGGGATCGACATCCACCCGGCCGTAGTCGAGGCTGCGGACCTTCGACCAGAGCTCCGGCTTGTACAGGGGCTTGTTCCACTGCGCGGCCCGCTGCATGGACGACTGGTCGGCCTCGAAGGCGCCGGTCCGGCGGAGGCCCGGCATCTGGAACACATTCGGGATGTTGCCCACCCAGTTGCCGCTCAGATCCGGATGCCCGTCCGCGTCGCGCGGCGTCGGCCCCATCGGCGTCATCTGCATCGCGTAGCCGTCCTGCGGCGACACGCGCCGGCCGGCCGGCGTGTAGGACGCCTGGACGCTGCGGAGCGGCAGGTTGCCGCCGCGCTGCGGTGACGCCGCCTGCTTCACGACATCGGGGATCGGAAAGACGATGTACGGATTCGAACGGAAGAAGGTCACCGTCAGATCCGCCAGCGGCTTGCCGTCCAGCGTCCACGTGATCTGCTTCGGGAAGATCATCCAGACGTCCGGTTCCCAGTCGCCGCGGTAGTCGGCGAACGTCGCGCCATAGGTGTGGCCGTTCCATCTGGCGGTCACCGCCACCGGCAGCCGAATCAGGTCGGTTGGCTCGTAGGAGCCCAGCCGTGGATGCTGTCTCGAGTCCTCCACGGTGATCGAGGTCTCGATCCCGTCATGCGGAGACGTGCCCGTCAGCACGGTCCTTCCGTCGGCGGTCCTCGTGACCACGGTGCGGCCCTCGGCTTCAATCACCGACCACATGGCGCCGAACGGCGTCAGCTTGACGAGCGGCAGGCGATCGCCGAGCGTATTCATCGCGGCGGTCGCACCGCGCCCTTCATCCGTCTCGTTCCACGCGTACTCGTGCGCGAACACGCGGATGTCCTTGAGCGGCTGCCCGTTCGGCCTCGTGCCGTTGAGGAACAGGCGCATCGC
>JACQZV010000055.1 GCA_016213695.1 Acidobacteriota bacterium
AGCGGTGCTGGCGCTCCTCGGCGCCGGACAAGGCGGGGTCGATGTCCCGGGCAGCCGCGTGGAACGTCGCGCCGGGAAGCTGGTCTTGATCCCGCAGGGGGACCGGTCAGGTGATACTCTTGATCCCGAGCGGCGCCAGGGAAAAAACGTGAACTCAACCTTGAAGAGCCTTGTGTTCTGGATGGCCCTGGTGGTCATCGGCGTGCTCGTGTGGAACGTCTCCACGAAGCTCCAGACCGGCCAGAAACCACTGAGTTTTACGGAGTTCATGGCGTCGGTGGACGCGGGGCAGGTCGACCGGGTCACCATCACCGGCAACGAAATCACCGGCGTCAACAAGGCCAACGAGAATTTCCGGACCTACGCGCCGCCGCAGTACGAGGGGCTCGCCAATCGCCTGCTCGATCGGAACGTGATCGTGTCGGCGCGCGAGCCGACCGCCAGCCCATGGGCCGCCCTGCTCTATTCGTGGGCGCCGATCCTGCTGATGATCGGCTTCTGGATCTTCTTCATGCGCCAGATGCAGAGCGGCGGCAACAAGGCGCTCTCGTTCGGCAAGAGCAAGGCGAAGCTGTCGTCGAGCTCGCAGAAGAAGGCGACCTTCAAGGACGTCGCGGGCGTGGACGAGGCCAAGGAAGAGCTGCAGGAAATCATCGATTTCCTCCGCGAGCCGCAGAAGTTCCAGAAGCTCGGCGGCCGCATTCCGAAGGGCGTGCTGCTCATGGGGTCGCCCGGCACGGGCAAGACGCTGCTCGCCCGCGCGGTGGCCGGCGAAGCCAACGTTCCGTTTTTCTCGATCAGCGGCTCCGACTTCGTCGAGATGTTCGTCGGCGTGGGCGCCTCGCGCGTGCGGGATCTCTTCGAGCAGGGTAAGAAGAACGCTCCGTGCATCGTGTTCATCGATGAAATCGACGCGGTCGGCCGGCACCGCGGCGCGGGCCTCGGCGGCGGCCACGACGAGCGCGAGCAGACGCTCAACCAGCTCCTCGTGGAAATGGACGGCTTCGAATCGAACGAGGGCGTCATTCTCGTGGCGGCCACCAACCGCCCCGACGTGCTCGACCCGGCGCTGCTGCGTCCCGGCCGCTTCGACCGCCGCATCGTCGTCAATCGGCCGGACGTGAAGGGGCGCGAGGGGATCCTCGGCGTGCATACGAAGAAGATCCCGATGTCCGACGATGTCGACATCGCGGTCGTGGCGCGCGGATCGTCGGGCTTCTCGGGCGCGGATCTCGCCAACCTGGTGAACGAGGCCGCGCTCAACGCCGCGCGCTACAGCCAGAAGGCCGTCCGCATGCTCGACTTCGAATTCGCGAAGGACAAGGTGCTCATGGGCGCCGAGCGGCGGTCGATGATCATCAGCGACGAGGAAAAGCGCGTCACGGCGATCCACGAGGCGGGGCACGCCCTGCTGGCCGTGCTGCTGCCGCACGCCGATCCGATCCACAAGGTGACCATCATTCCGCGCGGCATGGCGCTCGGTCTCACGCAGCAGTTGCCGATCGACGAGAAGCACAATTATTCGCGTGAGTATCTCGAGGCCCAGATCGCCATCCTGCTCGGCGGCCGCATCGCCGAGGAAATCACGATCAGCAGCGTGACGACCGGCGCCGGCAACGACCTCGAACGCGCCACGGATCTGGCGCGCCGCATGGTCTGTGAGTGGGGAATGAGCGACGCCATGGGGCCGCTCACCTTCGGCAAGAAGGAAGAGCAGATCTTCCTCGGCCGTGAAATCGCGCAGCACCAGGACTACAGCGAGGACACGGCGCTGCAGATCGATCAGCAGGTGAAGAAGTTCGTCACCGACAACTACGCGCGGGCGCAGGCCGTGCTGGTCGAGCACAAGCAGACGCTGCTCGCCCTCGCCGACGCGCTGCTGGTCCACGAGACGCTCGACGCCGAGCAGGTCAGGCGGATCGCCGCCGGCCAGGCGCTCGACGACGCCGCCACGGGGGATGCCGCCGCCGCGCCGCCGCGCGAGCCGAAGGCCGCCCGGGAGAAGGAGCGGCCCTCCATGGTGCCCCCGCTCCAGCCTCGACCCGTCACGCAGGAGTAGGCACAGGTTCACCTTCGACGTGCAGACGAGCGTCTTTCGCGTCGTGGCGCCGTGCGCGGCCGTCGCCCTCGGCCTGATCGTCCCGCCGCAGTCCTCCCGGACCTCCGCCGCGCCCCTGAAGACCGCGCTGTTCGCCGCGGTGGGAACCGCGCTCACCCAGTACGACGTCGACGTCGAACGAGCGACGCTTGTCAGACGCGGCACCGTCACGCTGCCCGCCAACGTGCAGGAGGCGGCGCTCCACCCGTCGCGTCGTCACCTCTACGTCGGGTGGAGCAGCACGGGCGCCGCCTACGGCACCCTCGGCGCCGCGCCTGGAGACCGGCCGCGGCACGGCGTCAGCGCGTTCCGCCTGGACGGCGCGTCGGGCCTGCTCGCGGCCGACGGCGGCCCGGTGCCGCTCCGGGCCCGGCCCATTCACCTGACCACGGACGTCGCGGGGACGCATCTGCTGACGGCCTACAACAACCCGAGCGGCGTCACGGTCCACCGCCTCCAGCCCGGCGGGACGATCGGTGACGAAGTCGTGCAGCCGAACCCGCTCGATGGCGGCATCTACGCACATTTCGTGCGCGTGTTCCCCTCGAGCCGGGCCGTGGTGCTCGTCACGCGGGGCAACGGGCCGACCGAGACCGCTCCGGAGGATCCGGGCGCGCTGAAGGTCTTTTCGTACGACAACGGCCTGCTCAGGAACCGGGCGTCGATCGCCCCCGGCGGCGGCTATGGATTCCAGGTGCGTCATCTCGACTTTCACCCCTCGCGCCCCTGGGCGTTCGTGACACTGGAGCGGCAGAACGCGATCGACGTGTTCCGTGTCGGCGACGATTCGCTGTCGGCCGCGCCGCTGTTCTCGAAGACCACGCTGGCCGACCCCGGACACGTCCGGCCGGGGCAGACGACGAGCGCCATCCACGTGCATCCCAATGGCCGGTTCGTGTACGTGGGCAACCGTGCCAGCGCGCCCGCGCAGGGGCCGGGCGCCCCCGTGTCGATCGGCGGCGAGAATACGATTGCCGTCTTCGCGATCGACCAGGAGACCGGCGAGCCGACCCTGATCCAGACGGTCGACACGCGGGGATTCCATCCGCGCACGTTTGCCCTCGACCCGACCGGCCGGCTCCTCGTCGCGGGCAATCTGACGCCGCTTGCGGTCCGCGACGGCACCCGCATCCGCACCGTGTCCGCCGGTCTCTCGGTATTCCGGATTGCGGCGGACGGCCGGCTCGAGTTCAGCCGTCAGTACCCCGTCGAGACCGATCCGGCGGGCGGACGTCTCCTCTTCTGGATGGGAATGGCGGCACTCGAGTAGCGTCGCGGGCCCTGCCGTGCCGTCCCGCCGCCGCTTCACCGTGCCGCTGCCGAACGGCGGCAGCCTCGCGCTCGGCGACCGCACGCTCATCATGGGTGTCATCAACGTGACGCCCGATTCCTTTTCCGACGCGGGCCGGCTGCTCGATCCGGCACAGGCCATCGAGGCGGGCGTCCGGATGGCCGCCGACGGAGCCGATCTGATCGACGTCGGCGGCGAGTCCACGCGCCCGGGTGCCGAGCCGGTGGAGGAGGCGGAGGAGCGCCGCCGCGTCGTGCCGGTCATCGAGGGGCTGGCGGCGCGCGTGGACGTCCCGATCTCGGTCGACACCTACCGGGCGGCCACGGCGGACGCGGCACTCGCCGCAGGCGCGGCGATGGTCAACGACATCAGCGGTCTCCGCTACGACCCGGCGCTCGCCGAGACGGTCGCCAGACGGCGCGCGGCGATCGTGCTCATGCACACGCGCGGCCGCTCGCGGACGATGTACGAGGATGCGTCGTACCACGACGTGATCGCCGAGGTGCTCGACGAGCTGCGCGAGAGCGTGGCGTTCGCCGTCGCCGCCGGCGTCGCGGCGGACCGGATCGTCGTGGATCCGGGACTCGGCTTCGCCAAGGACGCCCGCCACAGCTACGAGGTGCTCGGGGCGCTCGACGCCTTTGCCGAACTCGACCGTCCGCTGCTCGTCGGCCCGTCGCGGAAGTCGTTTCTTGCGAAGGCGCTCGGCGGTGCGGCGCCGCCGGCCGGCCGCGACTGGGCGACCGCCGCCGCCGTGACCGCCGCCGTCCTCGCCGGCGCCCACATCGTCCGCGTGCACGCCGTGCCCGAGATGCGGCAGGTTGTCCGCGTGGCCGACGAGATTCGACGCTATCATTCCTGATCACCGATGACCTGGCTGACCGAGCTGCTGCGCCGTCCGCCCATCGCCTGGTGGGACGTGCTCGACATCGCGATCGTCTCGATCCTCGTGTACCAGGTGCTGCTGCTCATCCGCGGTACCCGCGCGGCCCAGATGGCGCTCAGCGGCGGCTTCCTCATCGCGCTCTTCTTCCTGTCCGAATGGCTGCGCCTTGAGACGGTGAACTGGGTGATCCGGAACCTGGCGGCCTACGTCGTGTTCGCGATCATCGTGCTGTTCCAGTCGGACATCCGGCGCGCGCTGGCGCACTTCGGCCGCGCCCCGTTCTTCCGCTATTTCGAGCGCGCGCAGAGCACCGACGAGACGATCGAGGAGCTCGTCGCCACGGCGGCCAACCTCTCGGCGCGGAAGACCGGGGCCATCGTCGTGATCGAACGGCAGATCGGCCTCCGCAACTACATCGAAGGCGGCATTCCGCTCGACGCGCTGGTCACCTACGACCTGATGGCGAGCATTTTTCACACCGGGTCGCCGTTGCACGACGGCGCCGCGATCGTGCAGGGCGATCGCGTCGCGGCCGCTGCCTGCTTCCTGCCCCTGTCGGTGAACCCGCGTCTCGGCCGCGAGCTCGGCACGCGCCACCGGGCTGCGCTCGGGCTGACCGAAGAAAACGACGCCGTCGCGATCGTCGTCTCCGAGGAGACCGGCAGCATCTCGCTCGTGCGTAACGGCACGATCGACCGCGGCATCTCGCCCGATGCGCTGGGGACGGAGCTGCGAGCGCTGCTCGGACGCCGCGGCCGCAGGGCGCGGGCGTCGGGGGCCGAGCCCAGAGGCTCGGCGGCCTGAATGGCGCTTCCCGGCTTCCGGCATCCCGGGCTCAAGCTGCTGTCGATCGTGCTCGCTGCGCTGATCTGGCTGATCGTGTCAGGCGAGCAGATCGTGGAGCGCGCGCTGCGGATCCCGCTCGAATTCATCAATCTGCCGGCGGCGCTCGAGCTGGTTGGCGACGCCCCCGACACCGTCGACGTGCGCGTCCGCGGATCGTCCGGCGCGCTCGGCCGCGTGGCCGCCGGCGAGCTGGTGGCGGTGCTCGACCTGCGAACGGCGCGCGCGGGACGCCGGCTCTTTCACCTCACCGGAGACGACGTCCGTCTGCCGTTCGGCATCGAGGTGGTGCAGCTCTCGCCGTCGAACATCGCGGTGACGCTCGAGCCGTCGGCGACCAAGGTCGTGCCGGTCGTCCCGGAGGTCGACGGCGACCCGCGCGATGGCTACGTGATCGGCGCCGTGACCGCCGACCCTGATACCGTCGAGGTCGCCGGCCCGGCGACCGCGGTGAGCCGGCTGACCGAGGCCATCACCGAGGCCGTGTCGGTG
The DNA here is from genome assembly GCA_016213695.1 of Acidobacteriota bacterium. Taxonomy (GTDB): domain Bacteria; phylum Acidobacteriota; class Vicinamibacteria; order Vicinamibacterales; family UBA2999; genus DATCJA01. Next base: position 5,611 of record JACQZV010000055.1, read on the forward strand.
GCCGGCGCGACCGGCACCGTCACGGAACGGGTCAACATCGGCGTGTCCAACCCGTTAGTACGGCTGCTGTCGCCGGCCGGTGCGCAGGTCACGGTGAGCGTGGCGCCCGCGCCTGTCGAGTGGGCGGTCGGGGGCATTCCGGTGCGCGCGCGGAGCGGCGTGCCGGCCGAGATCGCGCCGGCGCAGGTGATGGTGTTCGTGCGCGGCCCCCGCGAGGCGCGAAACGCGAACGCCGCCGAGTTCGTCGCTTCAATCGACATCGAGGGCCTCCGGCCTGGCACGATCGTTCAGCTGCCCGTCCAGGTCACGCCGCCCCCGCGTGTCGGCGTCGTGCAGGTGCAGCCGCCGATGGTCCGGGTCCGGGTCCGGTAGAGCATGGGCCGCCTGTTCGGCACCGATGGGGTGCGCGGAAAAGCCGGCCGCGCTCCGCTCGACCCTCCGACCATCCGCCGCCTTGGCGCCGCGCTCGCGCGCGTGATGGGGCGCGGGTCCGGCCCGGTCCGATTCCTCTCGGGCCGCGACACGCGGGAGTCGGGCGCCTGGATCGAACGGGAGCTGGCCGCGGGCGTCGGCAGCCAGGGCGGCACGCTACTGAGCGCCGGCGTCATCCCCACGCCCGCGATCGCCTACCTCACGCCGCGCATGGGCTGTACGGCCGGCGTGGTGATTTCCGCGTCGCACAACCCGTTCGAGGACAACGGCATCAAAGTGTTCTCGGGCACCGGTGCGAAGTTCACCGAGACGCTCGAGGCCGACGTCGAGTCGATCATGGCCGACCAGCCCGACGTGGCTTCCGGCTCGAGCGACGCCGTCGAGGAGAGAGACTGCCGGTCGGAATACCTCGACCACCTGCTTCGGATTCTCCCGCCCGGCGCCGCGCATCGCGGCATGCGTGTGGCCATCGACTGCGCGAACGGCGCAACGACGACGGTGGCGCCGCGTCTGTTCGACGCGCTCGGCTTCGACGTGCACGGCATCGGGTGCGAGCCCGACGGCCGCAACATCAACCTCGGCTGCGGATCGACGGCGCCCGATCTCCTCGCGCGGACCGTGACGGACCGCGGCTGCCGCCTCGGCATCGCGTACGACGGCGACGGCGACCGCGCCATCTTCGTGGACGCCGCCGGCCGAGTCGTGGACGGCGATGCCGTCCTGCTCCTCTGCGCGAAACAGATGAAGGCGGAAGGCCGGCTGCACGGCAACGCGGTCGTCGCCACCGTGATGAGCAACATCGGCCTCGAGCTGGCGCTCGGCGAGGCCGGCATCACGACCGTCCGTTGCCCGGTCGGCGACAAGTACGTCATGGACGAGATGCTGCGGCGCGGCCTGTCGCTCGGGGGCGAGCAGTCCGGGCACGTCATCTTCTCCGACTATCTGTTCACCGGCGACGGCCTCGCCACCTCGCTGCACGTGCTGCGGACGATGGCCGCGACGGGTCGGGAGCTCGGTGACCTGGCGTCCGAGCTGACCAGATATCCCCAGGTGCTCCTGAACGTGCGGGTCGATCGCAGGGTCGACCTGGCGTCGGTGCCGCCCGTGGCCGCCGTCCTGTCGTCGGTCGAGTCGCGCCTCGCCGGCCACGGCCGCCTCCTCGTGCGCTACTCGGGGACCGAGCCGCTGTTACGTGTGATGCTCGAGGGGCGGGACGAAGGGGACATCCGGCGGTGGGGACAGGAGATTGTGGACGCGGTGACACGGCACGTACGGTGATGGTCCGCCTCTCAGTCAACGTCAACAAGGTCGCCACCGTCCGCAACGCCCGCGGCGGCGGCGTGCCGTCGGTGCTGGAGGCGGTCGGTGCGTGCCTGGACGCCGGCGCGCCAGGCATTACCGTGCACCCGCGCGCGGATGCGCGGCACATCACCGCGGCCGACGTCCGGGACATCGCACGCGTGCTGGCGCCGCTCAAGGGGCGCGTCGAATACAACATCGAGGGAGATCCGCGCCCCGATCTGCTCGATCTCGTGCGCGAGGTGAGCCCCGACCAGTGCACGCTGGTGCCCGTGCGCGCCGGTGAGATCACCAGCCAGGCCGGGTGGTCCGCGGAGACGCCGCGCGCCGCGCTGGCGCGCGGCATTGACGCGCTGAAGGCCGCGCGCATCCGCGTCAGCCTGTTTGTCGATGCCGAGGACGCCCCGATCCGGTGGGCGGCGGACCTCGGCGCCAATCGCGTCGAGTTGTATACGGAACCCTTCGCCCGTGCGTTCGAGCGCGGACGCGGGGAGGCGGACCGGTCGTTTGCAACCTACGCGCGCGCTGCCGAGCTCGCGCACTCGCTCGGTCTCGGGATCAACGCCGGCCACGACCTCGACCTCGACAATCTCGTCGTCTTTCGGCGCCTGCCGCACCTCGACGAGGTGTCCATCGGCCACGCGCTCATCAGCCGTGCCCTCTTCGTGGGTCTCTCCCAAAGCGTGCGCGAGTACCTTGACGCGCTGGCGGACCAACGCGCAGGCTGAAGCCTGCGCTCGACGAGTGTGCACGTGAAGATCCGGCTCGTGGTCATCGCGGCGTTCCTGGCGCTGATGCCGTGCTCCCTGCACGCCGCAGGTCGGATCATCACCTTCCGCACCGCTGATGGCGTCATGCTGTCCGGCCTGCTGATCGAAGCGGACGGGCGCGCGGCCCCTGCCGTCGTGCTCGTACCGATGCTCGGCCGGCCGCGTGACGACTGGCAGGTCGTGGCGCAGCGCCTGGCGGAGGCGCACATCAGCGCCCTGGCGATCGATCTGCCTGCCGCGACGCTGCCTGCCGACCCGGCCGATCTCGGCGCCTGGCAGCAGGCGGTGACCGGCGCCGCGGCATACCTGGCGGGGCGTCCTGCCGACGTCCGGCCGGGCGCGATCGGCGTGGCGGGCGCGTCGCTGGGCGCCACGCTCGCGGTACTCGCGGCCGCCGCCGATCCGGCCATCCGGTCCGTGGCGCTCGTGTCGCCGTCGCTCGACTATCGGGGCGTGCGCATCGACGCCCCGTGGGCGCTGTACGGCCCCCGTCCGGCCCTGCTGGTATCCAGCGTCCACGATCCGTATGCCGCCCGATCTGTCCGCGCGCTGGCGCAGGACACGGCCGGCGTCCGCGAAGTGCGGTGGTCGAATGTCAGCGCCCACGGGACGGTCCTGGTGTCGCGCGACGCCGACCTCGCCCGGGCGCTCGTCGAATGGTTCCAGCGGACGCTCGGGGTGAACTAAGATCGGCTTTGGACTCCATGAAAGCCGAATCCATCGTCTTTGCCGTCGCCGGGATGTGCTTTGGCGTCATCCTGGGCTGGGTCATCGGCGCGCAGCAGGTGGGCGTCCGTCCTGCCGGCGCGCCGGCCGCGGCTGCGACACCGGCCTCCGGTCAGGAGACCGCCCGGCAGGCGCCCGTGCTCGACGACGCGCGCGTCCAGTCGCTGATGACGATCATCAAGAACGACCCGAAGAACGCGGGGGCGACGGTTCAGCTCGCCAACACCTACTTCGATGCCGAACGGTACGACGATGCGATCAAGTGGTACGAGGCGAGCCTGACGCTGGCTCCGACAGACCCCGACGCGAGCACGGATCTCGGGATCAGCTATTACTACACCGGTCAGGTTGACCGGGCGCTCAAGCAGTTCGAGCATTCCCTCACCATCAATGCGCGCCACACGAAGACGCTGCTGAATCAGGGGATCGTCCTCGCCTTCGGCAAGCGGGATCTGGCGGGCGCCGAGGCGGCCTGGAAGCAGGTGATCGCGATCGCGCCCGACAGCGCCGAGGCGCAGGCCGCGCGCAAGGGGCTCGAAGGCATCTCGGCCGCCGGACATCCGGCCGGCACCCCGACGCCCGCCAGCTAGGCCCCATGCTGCGGTTCGCTCTCCTCGCGATCCTCTTCATCATCGTCGCGCGGATGTTCTGGCGGCTCGTGGACGCCGTGATCGCGGGAGCCGCGGGCGAGGCGCCCAGGGGGCAGGGGTCTCCGGTGAAGCTCGTCCGCGACCCGGTGTGCGGCACCTATGTCGCGCCCCGCGCCGCCCTGTCGGTGACGAGCGGCGGCACGACACACTATTTCTGCTCGGACGACTGCCGGAACGCATACAGTCGGCAGTCGGCAGCGGGCAGTCGGCAGTAAGATCCGTTCCACTGCCCACTGCCCACTGCCCACTGCCCACTTCACCATGACTCGCATCGAGGAGCAGATTCGCGCGGAGATCGTCGAAGCCGGCCGCCGGCTCTACGCGCGCGCGTACATCGCTTCCAACGACGGCAACATCACGGCGCGGCTGGACGACCGGCGCCTCGTGGCCACCCCGAAGAGCGTCTCGAAGGGCTTCATGACGCCCGACATGATGGTGATCGTCGACTACGACGGCCACAAACTGGCGGGCGAGCGCGACGCGTCCACCGAGCTGCCGATGCATCTCGAAATCTACCGCAACCGGCCCGACGTGAACGCGGTCGTGCACGCCCACCCGCCGATCGCCACCGGGTTTGCCGTGGCGGGCATTCCGCTGACGCGCGCCGTGCTGGCGGAGGTGATCACCACGCTCGGGAGCATTCCGATCGTGGAGTACGGCACGCCGTCGACGAGCGAGCTCCCGGACGCCGTGCGGAAGTACATCAGGGCGCACGACGGCCTGCTGCTCGCCAACCACGGCGCGGTCACGTGCGGCAGCGACGTGATGGCCGCCTACTACAAGATGGAGACGATCGAGCACTTCGCCAGGATCAGCCTGGTGGCGCGGCTGCTCGGCCGCGAGCATCTGATCTCGCGCGAGGAGGTCGAGCGGCTGCAGGGGCTCCGGGGCATGTACGGCAGTCCGGCGCCCGCGCCGCTGTGCGCCGATCCGGCCGAGGCGGGCGGCGACCCGGTGGCCTGTCAGGTCCTCGAGGCGCCGGCGTCGCCGGACGGGCGTCTGGTACCGGACCGGTCGTTTGTACAGACGAGCGGCGGCGGTGAAATTCGGCTAACATACGGCGAACTGTCGGCGTTGATCGCCGACGCGGTCAATACGCTGAAAGAATCCTGAAGCGAGGACACCAATGGGAGAGGCGTTGGGAATGATCGAGACCAAGGGGCTGGTCGCGATGATCGAAGCGGCCGACGCCATGGTCAAGGCCGCGAAGGTCACGCTGATTGGCTGGGAAAAAATCGGCGCGGGCTACGTGACGGCCATCGTCCGGGGCGACGTGGCGGCCGTCAAAGCGGCAACCGACGCCGGCGCCGCCGCGGCGCGCCGCGTGGGCGAGCTGGTCTCGGTCCACGTGATCCCGCGGCCCCATGCGAACCTCGAGGACACGCTGCCGATCGGCAAGTCCACGGCCAGGGTCTAGCTGAGGCGACGGCCCGATGATCCTGGCTCGTGTCGTCGGGACCGTTGTCGCCACCCGCAAGGACCCTCGGCTCGTCAGCAGCAAGCTGCTGGTCGCCCGCCCGATCGACCCTCACGGCAAGAGCGAAGGCACGTACGTGGTCGCGGTTGACACCGTCGACGCCGGCGTCGGCGAGACCGTGCTCATCGTCAGCGGCAGCTCCGCCCGGATGGCGGCGGGCCTGAAGGACTGTCCGGTCGACGCGGCCATCGTCGGCATCGTCGATACGGTGGACGTGACGGATACGTAGGGCGGGTTCCGCCGAGCGCAGGACACAGGCGAGGCGGACCCGCCGGAGATACTATGCAGCTGGCAAAAGTCATCGGCGACGTCGTGGTCACCCGCAAGGATGACAACCTGACCGGCATCACGCTGCTCGTGCTGCAGCCGATTGCCGCCGACGGCACGCCCTCTGGCCGGACCCTGGTGGCCGTCGACGCGGCGGGCGCCGGGGTTGGTGAAACGGTCTTCTTCGTCCGCGGGAAGGAAGCCAGCTTTCCGTGGCACCCGACGCCGGTGCCCGCCGACGCCGGCGTGGTCGGCATCGTGGATCACTGGGATCTCGGCTGATGCAGCTCGCGCGCGTCGTCGGCACCGTGGTCGCCACGCAGAAGCACCGCGCGTTCGAGGGCGCCAAGCTGCTGCTCGTGCAGCCGCTGACGCTCGACGACAAGCCGCGCGGCACCACGCTCCTGGCTGTCGATGCGCTCGGCGCCGGCGTGCACGAAAAGGTGCTGGTGGTCATGGAGGGACGGGCGGCGGGCGAGGCGCTCGGCCGCGCCCTGGCCCCGGTTGACGCCGCGGTCGTCGGCATTGTCGACACGGTGGATATCACGCCATGACCGACGACGAGCTTCGCGCGCTCGTGCGGGCGGCCATCGCCCG
>JACQZV010000005.1 GCA_016213695.1 Acidobacteriota bacterium
ATGCGAGCAGCACGTCGAGCACCTGCTCCGCGCAGGTGCGCCATGAATAGCGCGGCAGGAGTCGAGCGGCCGCAGTGAGGATGCGGGCGCGTTCGGTCTCGTCGAAGAGCACCCGTTCGAGCGCCGCGCGAACGAGCGCCGGATCCGGCGCCGCCACGTAGCACGCGGCGTCGTCGCAGACCTCGCGGGCCCCGGGCGTATCGAGGACGACGACGGGGACGCCGGCGGCGAGCGCCTCGACGGGCGTCAGGCCGAATCCTTCGTACTCGGAAAGAAACACGAACGCGCGGGCGCGTCCGTACAGGTCCGCGAGGGTCGCTTCGTCAACGTACGCGCGGAGCCGGATCCGTCCGGTGCCGCCGCCGGCGCCGATCAGGCGATCGAAGTCGATGTGCGGCGTCGAGCGGTTGTCACCGACGATGTCCAGCCGGACGTTGCTCCGGTGGCGCGCCAGTTCGGCGACCCCGGCGATGAGCGCCGGAATGTGTCGCCGGGTGAACAACGATCCGACGAACAGCACCAGCGGCTCGGCATCGGAGTGCGCCGCGGTCGCAGGAGCCGGCGGGGTGACCCCGGGATAGCTCACGTGGATCTTCCCGGGATCGATGCCGAGCCGCGCGGAGATCTCGCGCTGTGAGAACCGCGAAATCGTCAGCACGCGCGCCGCGCGGTGGGCCGATAGCCGCGTCATCACCCGGCGCCGCACGCCTTCGCGGGCTCCGAACCACTCGGGATGGGCCGCGAACGAGACGTCGTGGATGGCGACCAGCATCGGCACCGGAGCGAGCAGAGGACCGGTGTACGCCGGCGCGAAGAGCACGTCGGCCCCGGCGCGTCGGACGAGGGCCGGCAGAACGAGTTGCTCCCAGGCGGTGCCGCCGGCACCGCGGTCGGGGGCGCAGAGGACAAAGTCGTGCGCCTGCGCCGCCGGCAGCGTCTCCCACGCGGTCAGCAGTCCGGACACGAGCCGGCCCACGCCGGTCGGGCGGCCGTGAAGCTCCCGCGCATCGATCGCGACGCGCATGCTAGCGGCTCATCATCGAACCGTTATGATAGCCTCAGCCGTTTCGAGGCGAACTTCCAACCCAACGTCGTGGAGGCCGATGAAGATCGCGGTTGTGGGGACAGGCTACGTCGGGCTCGTGGCCGGTGCCTGCCTGGCGGAGAGCGGGAATGACGTGGTCTGCGTCGACAACGACGACGCCAAAGTGCGCATGCTGCGGCGGGGCAAGATGCCGTTGTTCGAGCCGGGCCTCGAGGAACTGGTCCGGCGCAATCGGAGCGAGGGCCGGCTCACGTTCACCTCGACGCTGCCGAAAGCCGTGCGGAGCGCGAGCGTCATCTTCATCGCCGTGGGCACCCCTTCCGGCGAGGACGGATCGGCCGATGTCGAGCAGGTGCTGGCGGTGGCGCGCGACGTCGCGCGCGCGATGAACGGTTACAAAGTCATCGTCGACAAGAGCACCGTGCCGGTGGGGACGAGCGTCCGGGTGCGCGAGGTCATCCGGCGCGAAACGACACACCCGTTCAGCGTCGTGAGCAACCCCGAGTTCCTGAAGCAGGGCGCGGCCGTCGAGGACTTCATGAAGCCCGACCGCGTCGTCGTCGGCGCCGAGGATCCGCGTGCCGAAGAGGTGATGCGGGAGCTGTACGCACCCTTCACCCGCACCGGCGCGCCGATCATGGTCATGGACTGCGCGAGCGCGGAACTGTCGAAGTACGCGGCCAACGCCATGCTGGCCACGCGCATCTCGTTGATGAACGAGATTGCCAACGTCTGCGAGCTGGTCGGCGCCGACGTCGATCGCGTGCGTGCCGCCGTGGGCGCCGACCGGCGGATCGGCGCGTCCTTTCTGTTCCCCGGCATCGGCTACGGCGGCAGCTGCTTTCCGAAGGACGTGCGGGCGCTGGTCCGGTTCGCCGCCGAGAAGGACTACGACTTCCGCATTCTGCAGGCGGTGGAAGCGGTCAACGCGTGCCAGAAGGTGCGGCTCCTGGCCAAGATGCGGGCGCATTTCGGCAGCCTCAAGGGGAAGACGGTCGCGGTCTGGGGTCTGGCGTTCAAGCCCAGGACCGACGACATGCGGGAGGCGCCGTCGGTGCCGCTCATCGACGGTCTGCTCTCGGCCGGCGCCAGGGTGCAGGCCTACGATCCGGAGGCGATGCGCGCCGCCCGGGGCCTCTTCGGCGCCCGGGTCACCTTCGCGTCGGGCAACTACGACGCGCTCAAGGGCGCGGACTGCCTGGCGATTGTGACCGAGTGGAACGAGTTCCGGCGGCCCGACTTCGTCCGGATGCGGAAGCTGATGCGCGCCCCGGTGGTGTTCGACGGCCGCGCGATCTATACGCCTGAGCAGATGACACAGCACGGCTTCACGTATTACTCCATTGGCCGCGCCTGATCCCGCACGCGTCACCACCGTGCTGGTCACCGGTGGCGCCGGCTATATCGGGAGCCACAGCGCCAAGGCGCTCCGGCGTGCGGGCCACCCGGTGGTCATCTTCGACGACCTGTCCGCGGGGCATCGCGCGGCGGCGCTCGGCGCGCCGCTGATCGAAGGCGACGTGCGCGACGTCGACGCCGTACGCCGCGCGATTCGCGAGAGCGGCGCCGGCGCGGTTGCGCATTTCGCGGCGTGGCTCAGCGCGGCCGACTCGGTGCGCGACCCCGCCGGCTACTATGGCAACAACGTGGCCGGCGCCCTGGCGACGCTCGAAGCCATGGCGGCGGAGCAGTGCCGCGCCTTCGTGTTCTCCTCCACGTGCGCGGTGTACGGCGAGCCGGCGGAGGTCCCGCTGCTCGAGACGCATCCGGTGTCGCCGATCAACGCGTACGGGCAGACCAAGCTGGCCGTCGAGCAGGCGCTGCCGCATTTCGAGCGGGCGTACGGCATCCGGTCGGTCCGGCTGCGCTACTTCAACGCCGCCGGCGCCGACCCGGACGGCGAGCTCGGGGAAGACCACGCGCCCGAGGTGCACGTCGTTCCGCGCGCCCTTCAGGCGGCCGCGGGGGGGCGGCCGTTCGAGATCTTCGGCGAGGACTATCCGACCCCGGACGGCACGTGCCTGCGCGACTACGTGCACGTGAGCGACGTCGCCGACGCCCACGTGCGGGCGCTCCGCCGGCTGCTCGAGGGGGGCGGCTCGGCCACCTACAACGTCGGCACGGCGCGTCCGTCGTCGGTACGGGAGGTGCTGGCCGCCGTCGAACGGGTCACCGGGCGGCCCGTACCGCGCACGAGTGCCGCGCGGCGGCCGGGCGACCCGGCGGTGCTGTACGCGTCTGCGTCACGGATCAGGGGCGAGCTCGGATGGGAGCCGCAGCGTCCGGCGCTCGACACGATCGTCGGCGACGCCTGGCGATGGCACTCGGCGCATCCGCTGGGCTTCCGCGCCGCGGCAGGGGCAGGCAGGGAGTGATGGCAAGAATTCAAGGCGTGCTGCAGGATCCGCTGCTGTCGGTCGTCATGCCGGCTTTCAACGAGGCGGGCACCATCGACGAGATGGTGCGGCGCGTGCTGAGGGTGCCGCTCCGGACACAGCTCATCGTCGTGGACGACGGGTCGACCGACGGCACGCGCGAGCGGCTGCAGGAGCTGCAGCGGGAGCTCGGATTCACGCTGCTCCTGCAGGCGTCGAACCAGGGCAAGGGCGCCGCGCTGCGGCGGGGGTTCGAGGCGGTGCGCGGAGACCTCGTGGTGATTCAGGACGCCGACCTCGAGTATTCGCCCGAAGAATTTCCGATGCTCATCGAGCTGATCCGCGAGGGCCGGGCGGACGTGGTGTACGGGTCGCGGTTTCTCGGACGCCATCGCGTCTTCCTGTTCTCGCACTACCTGGGCAACCGGCTGCTGACGCTGCTGACCAATATCCTCTACAACACGATGCTCACCGACATGGAGACCTGCTACAAGGTGATGCGCGCCGAGGTGCTGCGATCGATGACGCTGCGCTCGAGCGGTTTCGGTATCGAGCCGGAGCTGACGGCGAAGATTTTCAAGCGCGGCTATCGCGTCTACGAAGTGCCCATCACCTACGATGGCCGGGGCTACGACGAGGGCAAGAAGATCGGCTGGCGGGACGGCGTGGTGGCGTTATGGGTGCTGCTCAGGTACCGGTTCAGCGAGTAGCCGTCTTCCGGCGCCTGCTCGGGCACGCACGGCCGTACCGCGGCCGGCTCGCCGGGGCGGGGGCGGCGATGGCGCTGTACGGGGCCGCGTCGGCGGCCCTGGCGGCGCTCATTCAGCCGATCTTCGACCAAGTCCTGCCGAGCCGCCGGAACCTGGCGCCGATTGCGGTGGCGATCCTGGCCGTCTACCTGCTGAAAGGCGTCGGCGCGTATCTCTCCGGCTATCTCATGACCGATGTCGGGCAGCGCGTTGTCCGCGACGTGCGCAACCTGCTGTTCCGTCACATCCTGGGGCAGTCGGTCGCGTACTTCACGGTGCAGACGACCGGGCGGTTGATGTCGCGGATTACCAACGACGTGGCGCTCGTGCAGCGCGCCGTCTCGGAGACGGTGGGCGACCTGGCGCGCGAATCGCTGGCCCTCGTCGGGTTCGCCGGGCTGCTCTTCTACTACGACGCCCGCCTGGCGCTCGTCTGCCTCACCGGCGCGCCCGTTGTCGTGTACCCCCTGGTTCGTCTCGGCCAGCGCGTGCGCCGGACGGCACGGCGGAGCCAGGAGGCGCTCGAGCAGATGTCGCACGTCAGTGCCGAGGCGATTACCGGCCACCGCATCGTGAAGGCGTTCGGCGCCGAGAGGCGGGAGGCCGCGAAGTTCGAACGCTCCTCGGATCACTTCTACCGGACCAGCATGAAGGTGACGAGCGCGCTCTCGGCGCTGCCGCCGCTGATGGAGTTCATCGGCGGCGTGGCGTTTGTCGGCGCCCTCGTCTACGGGTCGCAGGAAATCGGCGCGGGCCGTCTCTCGCCGGGGGCGTTTACGGCGTTTGTGGCGGCGCTCTTCATGATGTACGCCCCGGCCAAGAAGCTGAGCCGGGTCAACGCCGACCTGCAGCAGGCGATGGCAGCGGGCGAGCGGATCTTCGAAATCCTCGATTCGCATAACGAAGTGCAGGAACGGCCGGGCGCGGGGCCGCTGCCGCCGTTTGGCCGGTGCATCGAATTCCGCGACGTGCGCTTCGCCTACGGCGGCGCGGACGGGGCGGCGACGCTGGACGGCGTGAGCCTGACGGTCGCTGCGGGACAGATGCTCGCCATCGTCGGCCGCAGCGGTGCGGGCAAGACGACGCTCGTCAACCTGTTGCCGCGGTTCTACGATGTCACGGGGGGCGCGATCCTGCTCGACGGCCGCGACGTGCGCGACGTGACGCTGGCGTCGCTGCGGACGCAGATCGGCATCGTGACGCAGGACACGGTGCTGTTCGACGACACCATCGCCGCCAACATCGCCTACGGGAGGCCCGACGCCAGCCGCGAGGACGTCGAGGCGGCGGCCCGCGCGGCCCATGCCGACGAGTTCGTCGTCAGGCTCGATCGGGGCTACGAGACGACGATCGGCGAACGCGGGCAGCGGCTGTCGGGAGGCCAGCGGCAGCGCATCGCGATCGCACGGGCGATTCTGCGCGACTCGCCGATTCTGATCCTCGACGAGGCCACCTCCTCGCTCGACGCCGAGGCGGAGATGCTCGTCCAGGAGGCGCTGTCGAACCTGATGCGCAATCGGACGTCGTTCGTCATCGCTCATCGGCTGTCGACGGTGCGGCGGGCCGATGCGATTGTCGTGCTCGAACGGGGCCGTATCGTGGAGGCCGGCACGCATGACGAACTGATTGCGCGCGGCGGCGCCTATGCCAGACTGTACGAACTACAGCTGCAGGACGAAGCGACGGAAGTGGAGATATGACGGTGCAGGACGAAAGGCGCCAGTGATCAAGTCCATGACGGGGTTCGCGTCCCTCACGCACGAGGACGACCGGGCGACGATCGGCGTGACGGTCCGATCGGTGAACCACCGCTTCCTGGACGTGCAGCTCCGGATCCCGTCGTCGCTCGGCGACCTCGAGCCGCGGGTGCGGGCGCTGCTGCAGAAGCGCCTGGCGCGCGGCCGGGTCGAGCTGGGGATCAGCGTGCAGCTCCGGACGGCTGCGACCCCGACCGTGGAGTTGAACGCCCAGTTCATCACCGCGCTGTCGGCGGCGCTCGACACCGCGCGCGCGCAGGGCGTCGTGTCGGGGAGCCTCACGCCCGGCGATCTGCTGCGGCTCCCGCAGGCGCTGACCATCCGCGAGCGGCCGGCCGAGGCCGATCCGGCGGTCGAGGCGCAGCTGGCGGCGAGCGTCGAGGCGGCGGTGGAGCAGGCGCTGGCCGACCTCGACGGAATGCGGCACCGCGAGGGCGACCACCTGCGCGCCGATCTCGAGGCGCGGCGGCGCGCGCTCGGAGCGGTCATCGGACGCCTGGCGGCGGCGGCAGACGAGGGGCGCGAGGCGCTCGAAGCGAGGCTGCAGGAGCGGGTGCGTGAGATCAGCTTTGTGGTGCCGCTCGATCAGGGCATGATCGCGCAGGAGATCGTGCGCGCCGCGGCCCGGTCGGACATCAGCGAAGAAGTCACGCGGTTTCGGGCGCACCTCGCGCACTGGGAGGCGCTCGAAGCGGCCGATGAGCCGTGCGGGCGCAAGCTCGATTTCCTGCTGCAGGAGATGAATCGGGAGATCAACACGATTGGGGCGAAGGCGGACGGCCTGGGGGTGTCTGATCTGATCATCACCGCCAAGGCCGAGCTCGAGAAGATGCGCGAGCAGGTCCAGAATGTCGAATAGGGCGCCCGTCGACGTCTCCCAGGGCAGGCGCGGCCTGCTGTTCATCGTCTCGGCGCCGTCGGGCACCGGCAAGACGACGCTCGTGGAGCGGCTCGTGCGCGTGGTGCCGAATCTGAAGATGTCGCGGTCGTACACCTCGAGGCCCGCGCGGTCCGGCGAGCAGCACGGCGTCGACTATAATTTCATCAGCCGGGACCGCTTCGACGCGATGGTCCGCGAGGGCGCGTTCCTGGAGTGGGCCGATGTCTTCGGCCACTGCTACGGAACGTCGGCGGCGGACACCGAGGCGCTGCTGGCCGATGGGCAGGACGTCGTCCTGGTCATCGACGTGCAGGGCGCCCGGCAGGTCCGGAGCCGCGGCATGGAAACGATCGGTGTCTTCGTGCTGCCTCCGTCGGCCGCGATTCTCGAGCAGCGGCTGCGCGGGCGCAGCAAGGATTCCGAAGAGCAGGTGCGCCGCCGGCTCGAGGTGGCGCGCCGGGAAGTCGACGAATTTTCGCAATACGAATACATGGTGATCAACGACGAGCTCGACCCGGCTGTGGAGCGGCTGGAGGCGATCGTGCGGGCCGAGCGGGCACGGGTGAAGTTGATGCGGCCGGAAGCCGAGAACGTCATTAGGACATTCAGACATGCAGAGAACACCGAAAGAAAACCGGTTTGAGTTCGTGGTGATGGCCAGTCAGCGGGCGCGCCAGTTGCTGGCGGGCGCGCTGCCGCGCGAGTCGGGGGAGAAGAAGGTCACCATCGCGCAGCGCGAGGTCCTCCGGCGCAAGGTCGAGAAAATAGACAGTCAGCAGTAGGCAGTCGGCAGGAACTGCCTGCCCACCGCCCACTACCCACTGGAGCCTGGTCCATGGCCCTCATCGCCCTCGGCGTCACCGGTGGAATCGGCGCGTACAAGGCGATCGAGGTGTGCCGGGGCCTGCAGAAGCAGGGGCACGACGTCGTCGTCGTCATGACGCGGTCGGCGGCCCGGTTCGTCGGCCCGGTGACCTTTGAGGCCATCAGCCGGCGTCCCGTCATCACGTCCCAGTGGAAGCGGGGAATGAACGCCGACATCGAACATGTCGCCGTCGCCGACGCGATCGCGCTGCTGCTGGTGGCGCCGTGCACGGCGAACATGATCGGGAAGTTCGCCAACGGCATCGCCGACGATTTTCTCAGCTCGCTGTACCTGGCCACGCGCGCGCCGGTCCTCGTGGCGCCCGCGATGAACTCGAACATGCTGGCGCACGAGGCCGTCCAGCGGAATCTCCAGACACTGACCGCGCGCGGCGTCCGGTTTGTGGAGCCGGGCGAGGGTTATCTGGCGTGCGGCTGGATCGGCAAGGGACGCCTCGCGGAGCCCGTCGACATCGTCGCCGCGGCGCAGCGGATGCTGTCGCCGTCCCAGTCGTCGCTGGCAGGCCGGCACGTGCTGGTGACCGCGGGCCCGACCTACGAAGACATCGACCCGGTCCGCTACATCGGGAACCGATCGAGCGGCCGCATGGGGTTTGCGCTCGCGGCGGAAGCGCGTCGGCGTGGGGCGCGCGTGACGCTGGTGGCCGGACCCACTCGGCTCGAGGCGCCGGCCGTGGACGAGTTGGTGCGCGTCCGGAGCGCCGCCGAGATGCACGCCGCCGTCATGGGCCTGGCCGCGCGGGCCGACGTGGTCGTCATGGCGGCGGCAGTCGCCGATTACACGCCTGTGGAGCCGGCGGCGGGCAAGATGGCCAAGACGGAGGCGGCGCTGGCGCTGCGTCTCGACCGCACGCCCGATATCCTGGCCGAACTGGGCCGCCTGCCCTCGCGCGCCGCCGCCGGGCGGCCGATCCTGGTCGGCTTCGCGGCTGAGACCGCCGACGTCGTGGCGAAGGCGCGGGAGAAGCGCGCGCGCAAGGGTGTGGATCTGATGGTGGCCAACGACGTCTCGCGCGCCGACGCCGGCTTCGACGTGACCACGAACGCCGTGACCATCATCGGCGCCACCGGCGAGCGGGAGCTGCCGGTTCAGGCGAAGGAACAGGTGGCCGCCGCCATCCTCGATCAGATCGAACAGCTCGTCGGCACGCACGCCGGGACGCCTCTCCCCGCCTGATGTCCCGCGACGACCTCGAAGGACATCTCGAATTCTTCGGCGAGCTCGGCGTCGACGGCCTCCGGCTGGATGCCGAATGGCGCGGCCGCGCCGCCGATCGCCGTGAGTTCGCCGACGCGGCGGCGCCTCCGGCGGCGCCCGTTGAGCGGTCTGCCTCGCCAGCCGCCACGCTTGTGGCGATTCGCGCCGACCTCGGTGACTGTACGCGCTGCAAGCTGCACGGCCTCGGGCGGCGGCAGATTGTGTTCGGCGTCGGGAACCCGGACGCCGACCTGATGTTCGTCGGTGAAGCGCCGGGCGCGGATGAAGACATCCAGGGCGAACCGTTCGTCGGCCGGGCCGGCCAGCTGCTCACGAAGATCATCGAGGCCATCGGCCTGCGTCGCGAGGACGTCTACATCGCGAACGTGATCAAGTGCCGCCCGCCCGGCAACCGCAATCCCGAACCCGACGAAGTGGGGCAGTGCGAGCCGTTCCTGTTCCGGCAGATCGACACGGTTCGACCGAAGGTCATCGTGGCGCTCGGGAAGTTTGCCGCCCAGAGCCTTCTCCGTACGACCGATCCCATCACGAAGCTGCGGGGCCGCGAGTACCGGTACCGGGAGGCGATTCTGATGCCGACGTACCACCCCGCCTACCTGCTGCGGACCCCGTCCGCCAAGCGCCAGGTGTGGGACGACATGAGGCGGGTGCGGGCGATCCTCGGGGGCGAATAGCCGCGTGGCGTGTCGTGAGTCCTGCGTTGCGCCTCATCTCCGTCGCGGTGCCCGTCCCGTACCTCGATTCCCTCACGTATAGCGTTCCGGACAGATGGTCTGAACTGCCGCCTGTCGGTGCGAGAGTCCGGGTGCCTGTCGGCGGGCGGATGCTGGTGGGTTGCGTCGTCGGGCACGACGCGCTCCTCGGGCCGGAGACCGAACCGCGCGAGGTGGCCGAGATTCTGGATCGCCATCCGTTTCTGCCGCCGCCGGTCGTGGACCTGTGCCGCTGGGTGGCCGAGTACTACGTGGCGGGCATCGGCGACGCGATTGGCGTGGCGATGCCGCCGGGGTCGCGCCGCGCCTCGAGCATCAGGACCCAGCGCGTTGTAGCGGCCACGGCGCACGGTCTGGCCGCTCTGGAGGCCGACTCTGCGACGCGCCAGGCTCCTCCTGATCACCCGGGCCCGACCCCGCGGCAACGGGCCGTCCTTGAGATGCTCGCTGGAGCCCCAGCCGGACTCTCGACCTCGGCTCTGCGCGAGCGCGGGGTGAGCGCCGACGTGGTCCGCCGTCTCGCGGCACGGGGACTTGCCGCGACCCGTGAAGAAGCGACCGAGCGCGATCCGTTTGCGCAGGCCGCCCTGGCCGACCTCACCCACGACCCCGCGCGCGAGCTGACCGGCGAGCAGGTGGCCGCGGTGGCGACGCTGACGGCGCTGGCTGATGCGCAGCAGTTCCGTGTCGCGCTGCTGCACGGCGTCACGGGCAGCGGAAAGACCGAGATCTACCTGCGGCTGGCGCAGCACGTCGTCGGTCAGCGGCGCCAGGTTCTGCTGCTCGTCCCTGAGATCGCGCTGACGCCGTCGGCGGCCGCGCTCTTCCGCTCGGCGTTCGGCGCGCGCGTGGCGATCCAGCACAGCGCCCTCTCGGATGGTGAGCGGCACGACCAGTGGCAGCGCATCCATCGCGGCGACGTGGACGTGGTCGTGGGCACGCGGTCGGCGGTCTTTGCTCCGCTGGCGACGCCGGGCCTCATCATCGTGGACGAGGAGCACGACACCTCCTACAAGCAGGATGAGACCCCGCGGTATCACGGGCGCGACGTGGCCGTCGTGCGGGGACGGTCGGCCGGGGCGCTGGTCGTCCTCGGGTCGGCCACCCCGTCCCTGGAGACGTATGCCAACGCCGTCGCCGGCCGGTACACGCACATCGCCCTTGAACGACGGGTGCTCGACCGGCCGCTCGCGTCGGTGCGCCTCGTCAACATGCGCGAGGAGTACGCGGACGAGGGCCCCGATGTCGTGATCAGCCGGCCGCTGGCCGCGGCCATCGAGGAGAGGCTGGCCCGGCGGGAGCAGGTGCTCGTGCTGCTGAACCGGCGTGGCTACGCCACCGCGGTGTTCTGCCGGCAGTGCGGCGACACGTTCGAGTGCCCGAACTGCAGCGTGTCGCTCACGGTGCACCGGCGCCGCGGCGGCTGGACCGCGCGCTGCCACTACTGCAACTACTCGATGGCGGTTCCGAAGACCTGCCGGAAATGCGCCGCGCCGTATCTCGAGCACGCCGGCTTCGGCACCGAACGCATCGAGCAGCAGTTGGTGGAGCGCTTTCCGGGCGCGCGCATCCGGCGCGTGGACCGCGACGCCGTGAGGCGCAAGGGCGCCTTGACGAGCGTGCTGTCCAGGTTTGCGGCCGGCGACATCGACGTCCTGGTCGGCACGCAGATGATCGCCAAGGGGCACGACTTCCCCCGGGTGACGCTGGTCGGCGTGATTTCCGCCGACGTCGGCCTTGGCCTCGCCGATTTCCGCGCGGCCGAGCGTACGTTCCAGTTGCTCACGCAGGTGGCCGGGCGCGCCGGACGCGGCGAGCGGACCGGAGAAGCCATCGTGCAGACGCTCTATCCCGAGCACTACAGCATCCAGGTAGCCTGCCGGCAGGACTATCCCGCGTTCTACGAGCGCGAGCTCGTGTACCGGCGCAGCATGCGCTATCCGCCCGCGGTCGCGCTCATCAGCGCGCTCGTCCGGGGGCGGACCTTCGATCAGGCCATGCACACCGCCGCAGCGCTCGTTCGGCGGCTGGAGCCGGCCGCCGGACGGGTGCCGTTCACGTTGCTCGGGCCGGCCCCGGCGCCGCTGGCGCGCCTGCGCGGCGAGCACCGCGTGCAGTTCTTTCTGAAGGGCACCCGCCGGGTCGCCATGCGCGAGGCCGTGCGAGATGCGCTCGCGGAGATGCCGGAGGCGCGGAAGAGGGTGACGGTCGACGTCGACCCGCTGAACGTGCTCTAGGGGCGAGCCACGATGTCGAACGGCTCGATGGGGGCAGGCGTGAAACAGAGGATGAACATCACGAGCGCGAAGACGGCCAGCCACCGGCGTCCGGGATCGAGCGGGACGTTTTCGTCGAGCGTGCGGGGATGCCGCGGGCCGAATGCGAGCAGCATGACCACCGTCAGCACCGTCCAGACGAGCCACGACATGGACAGGAAGGTGAGACCGATGAGCCCAGCGACCGTGCCGAACGTCACCAGCGTGCTCCGGCGTCCGAGCACGGCATACGAGATGTGGCCACCGTCGAGCTGCCCGATCGGAAACAGGTTGAGCGCGGTCGCCAGCAGCCCGAACCACGCGGCAAAGGCCATCGGGTGCATGTTGATCGAATAGCCGTCCGGCGGCGTCCCCCAGAAGAGCCACGCGACGGCTTTGAACAGGAGCGGCTCGCCCAGCTCGACAAACCCGGTCGTATCGGGCGGCAGCGGCGTCACGCGCGACAGGCTCATCCCGGCGAGCAGCACCGGAATCGCCACGAGGAAGCCGGCGATGGGTCCCGCGATGCCGATGTCGAACAGCGCCTGCTTGCTCGGAATCATCTGTCGGATGCGGATGAAGGCGCCAAGCGTCCCGGTGAGCGGCAAGGGAGCCGGCAGAAAGTACGGCAGCGACGCGTCAACGCCGTAGTACTTGCACGCGAAGTAATGGCCGAATTCGTGCGCGCCAAGGATGGCGAGGATCGACGCGCTGTACCAGAGCCCGTTCAGGACGAACGCCGTCCCGGACAGATCCACGGGACGACTGCCGAAATCGAGGTGGAAGCTGGCGTAGTGTTCCGCCCCGACAAGGACGGTCGACACGACCGTCAGCAGAAACAGGACGATGTGGCGCCAGGGGCGGCGGCGGGGAGGGGGATCGAACGGAAAGCCCATGCGGGCCGGTTACCCGATATTCTGGAGCTCTTTGCCGGGCTTGAAGCGGATGGTCCGCCCCGGCGGGATGCGGACTTCCTTGCCAGTCCGCGGGTTACGGCCGATTCCACGCTTCCGGGGCTTCACCTGAAACACGCCAAAGCCGCGGAGCTCGATGCGGTCGCCCCGCTGCATGGACAGGCGCATCGCGTCGAAGACGGCATCGACCGCCAGCTCGGCTTTCACCTTGGTGATGTCGGCGAGCTTTGAGACCTCGTTCACGATATCGACCTTGATCATGTCGGGGGAATCCTGGGCGGAAAAACTGTAACCACTATAGAAAAGAATCACTTACGCTGTCAAATGCCAGTACGGACCCCTCATCCCGCCCCTCGTCGCCGCCGGCTGCGGTCGGTTGTCCTAGTGGGACGCCCCAATGTCGGGAAATCGACGCTCTTCAACCGGCTGACCGGCGCCAGGCGGGCAATCGTCACCAGCGTGCCGGGGACGACACGTGACGTGATTGCACAGCCGGCCGAGTGGCGGGGCCGACGCTTCGAGCTCGTCGACACGGGGGGCATGTTCGGGGCGAGCGCCGACCCGCTGCACGCCCTGGTGCTCGAGCGTGGACGCCGCGCCATCGGGGCCGCCGATCTGCTCGTGCTCGTAGTCGATGGGCGCGAGGGGCTCGTGCCGGGCGACCGCGAAATCGCAAAGGTGGCTCGCGAGGCGGACACGCCGGTCATCGTGGCCGTCAACAAGTGCGACGATCGCCGCGCGCAATCGGGTCTGCTGGAGTTTCCTCAGCTCGGCTTCGATCCTGTGATCGAGGTGTCCGGCGAGCACGGCCAGGGCAGCGGCGATCTCCTCGACGCGATTGTCGACACGCTTGGCCTCCAGCCCGCGCGCGCGGATGCGGAGGAGGACGACAAAGACGACAGGGAAGATGACGAGGAGCACGGCCGCGCCGCGACAGGGGAGGTGGGCGTGGCCATCGTGGGGCGGCCCAACGCCGGGAAGTCGTCGCTCGTGAACCGGCTGCTTCGCGAGGAACGGATGATCGTCAGCGAGATGCCCGGCACGACCCGCGACGTGGTGGACACGAGCCTCACCTGGCACCGCCGGCAGTTTCGCATCATCGACACCGCGGGGATGCGCCGGCCCGGCAGAGTGGCGAGTTCCGGTCAGGTGGAGTCGGTCAGCGTGCTGCTGTCGCGGCGCGCCATGCAGGGGGCCGACGTGGCCGTGATCATGATCGACGCCACCGAAGGCGCCTCCGATCAGGACGCGGCGATTGCTGGCGAAGCCGAGGCGGCGGGCTGCGGCATCATCGTCGCGGTGAACAAGTGGGATCTGATGAAAGAGCGCGGCCCGGACTTCGCGACCGAATTTGACGAGACGCTGCGGCGGCAGTTGAAGTTCCTCGACTTCGCGCCCGTGCTCCACATCTCGGCGGTCACCGGGGAGCGGACGCCGCGGCTGCTTGAAACGATCGACCGGGTGGCCGCTGCGCGGACGCTGCGCGTGAAGACGCCCGAACTGAACGCCTTCATCCGCACCGTCGCCGCCCGGCACCCCCCGCCGAGCCACGGCCGCACGGAGACGCGCATTCTCTACGCGGTGCAGACCGGCATCGCCCCGCCGACCTTCGTGCTGTTCACCAACGTCGCGGCCGAGTTCCACTTCTCGTACAAGCGATTTCTGGTGAATCAGCTCCGGCAGGCGTTCGGGTTCGCGGGGTCGCCCATCCGTCTGAACGTGCGGCGCCGCCGTCACCGGCGGCGTGTGTAGCACGGGGCGCCAGAGGGACTGGACAGCGCCGGACTGTTATACTTGCGCCGTGACTCCAAAGCTGTACAAGGCTTCGGACGTCTGCCAGGCCACCGGGCTGCAGCCCTATGTGCTCCGGTCGTGGGAAAAGGAATTTCCCGGCATCGGAGTACAGAAATCGGCCGATTCGCCGCGCCTGTACCGCCAGTCCGACCTGGACCAGGTGCTGCGGATCAGGCAGCTGGTGTTCGAGCAGGGGCTGACGCTCGCCGGCGCCCGGCGCCGGCTGGACGAGGAGCAGCCGCGGGCGGTGGAGGCTGCCGAGGCGGAGATCGCCGAGGTCCTCGATACGCTGGGCGCCGACGTGCGATCGCGGATCGACCTGGTACGGACCGGCCTGCGCTCGATTCTCGACGTGCTGTCGCAGCGCGCAGGCGCGGCGACGCTGGCCGAGCTGTCGCGAAAGGGGACCGCTCGTGGCGGGGGGGCGCATGCGAGTCGATCGGCTGGCCGCTCGGCGGTCAAACGGACGGTGGCGGTCAAACGGACGGTGGCCGCGAAGCGGGCCGCCGTCGGGCGGAAGGCAAAGAACGGCAAACGGAAGCGCGTAAGCGCATGAACGGGATGTAGCGCAGCCTGGTAGCGCACTTGACTGGGGGTCAAGGGGTCGTGGGTTCGAATCCCGCCATCCCGACCAATTGACGGCAACCACCGGCCTGACCGCCTCGGCGATCAGGCCGGTGTTGTGTACGCGCGGTCGCCACTGGCTGAGAGGTCTCGGGTATATTTCCCGTCATGAACACACCGCATCGGATGGCGCGCCTGGCCCTGACGGTTGCCGCGGTCCTCGGAGTCACGCTCGCCCCGGCCTCGGCGGCCACCTTCGTCGTCGATCAGGATGGACAGGCCAGCGCCACAGACTGTGGCGCGACCCAGACGGCGTTGCCCTCGATCGGCGCCGCGGTTGCCGCGGCAGGCGACGGCGACACGGTCGTGGTCTGTCCCGGGACGACGCCGTACAACGAGCAGCTGGTGATCAACAAAGCGCTGACGATTCGGGGCTTTGCACAGACGCAGGTGGTCATCCGGCCGAGCCCGATGTTCCCGAACTCCACGAGTGCCTTCAGCGGCGCGCCGATTGCCGCCGTCATCGTCGTCGGCGATACCACGGCGACGCTGAGCCAGTTGATTGTCGACGCAGGTGGCGCGGACTTGCCGTCGACCGACTGCAGTGGCCCGAACCTGGTTGGCATCTTCTATCGCAATGCCTCCGGGGTCGTCAGCGACTCGGTCGTGCGGAATGTGCGGCTGCCGGCGGGGCTGGAGGGATGCCAGGCGGGACTGGGGATCTTCGCGCAGAGCGGCGGCGGTGGCGGTTCCGTCGTGCAGGTGGACGGCGTGAGCGTGCGCGACTACCAGAAGAACGGCATCGTCGGCAACGAAGCGGGGACGACGATCCAGGTGAGCAACTCGCTGATCACGGGCAATCCCGCGGCGAACGTGAGCGTCCAGAACGGCCTGCAGATTGGCTTTGGCGCGACGGGCACCATCATCGCCAACCGGATTGTCGACCAGATCTACCTGCCATGCACGTTCCCCTACACGCCGGGCGGCGGGTGTGACACGGGTGCGTCGCTCGGTATTCTGGTCTTCGACGCCGCTATCGACGTGGCGATTTATGACAATGTCATCGCCAACACCCAGGCTGGCATCTACATCGGCGGTGGGATTATCGCGAGCGGGAGCAACAGGGCGGATCTGTCCGGGAACACCGTCGATGCGACGAGCGTCTTCGACGGCATCGTCATCGTCGGCGACGCGCATAGCGTCAGCCGGAATACGATCACGCGCGCTGATGGGACGGGCATCTTCCTGAGCGGAAACGACAACCGTGTCACGTCCAACCGGATCCAGGAGACCGCCGTTGGGATCTGGAGCTACAGCGGGACGGGGAATCTCTATCCGATCTCCGGTGCCCGCGCGAACACGCTCTTCAACGTCGAGACGCCGGCGCTCGGCTCCGCCGCGTTGAGTGCCGAGTCAGCGCGATCGCGATCGGGCGCCAGCCGCGCGGCATCGAGGACTGTGGCGACGCCGAGGCGCTACTGATCGACGGGCTCCGGAGCCTCGCGCGTGGAGCGTCGGCGACAGGGCGCAGGCCGATGCGAATCGGATATCATGTCGAGCCATGTTGAAGAAGGCGCTGTCGGGTGTCGTCGTGGCGGTGTGCGCCGTGGCGATGACACAGGCGCAGGGCGGACGCCAGGGCGGCGGACGCGGCGCCGCGCAGGAGGACCGGTTCCCGACGCCGCAGCAGTTCGCGGCCTCGACGCAGGCGCAGCGGCATGTAGCCGCCGCCATGAAGATCGCGCGCACCGATCTCGTGGCGGAGGCGAAGGCGTTCTGCACGCCGACGGGCCCGCAGCGCCCGGCGCTCGCGCGGCAGGCACAGGGACTGCCGGCCGAGCCGGATCGCCTGCTCGAGCCGATCAAGATCTTCGACAACCTGTACTACTTCGGGTTCAGCGACGTCGGCGCGTGGGCGATTCCCACCAGCGCCGGGATCATCCTTTTCGACACGCTCAATAACGGAGACGAGGCGCG
The DNA here is from genome assembly GCA_016213695.1 of Acidobacteriota bacterium. Lineage (GTDB taxonomy): Bacteria > Acidobacteriota > Vicinamibacteria > Vicinamibacterales > UBA2999 > DATCJA01. The sequence goes on from JACQZV010000005.1 coordinate 17,128, forward strand.
CGACGTGCTCGTCGGCGGTCTCAGAAAAGTGGGACTGGACCCGGCGCAGATCAAGTATGTGATCGTCGGGCATGGGCACAACGACCACACCGGCGGCGGCGTCTACCTCCAGAATGCGTTCAAGCCGCGCGTGCTGATGGGAGCCCCCGACTGGGACACCACGCTGAGGAACGCGCGGCCGGACAGGCCCGCGATGATGCGCGACTCCGACGTCACCGACGGCCAGACAGTGACGCTCGGCGATACCACGGTGACGTTGATGCTGACGCCCGGGCATACCCCCGGCACGATTGCCATGCTGATGCCGGCCAGGTTCCGCGGACGGACGCACACCGCGCTGATGCTGAGCGGCACGCAGATGCCCACACCGCAGTCGCTCGGCGCGTTCGAGCACGTGTTCAACGATGTGGCGAAGAAGCAGCGGGCGGAAACGGCGCTTGGCGGGCACCCCGACATCCTGATCAACACGCTGCCGGCAATGGAGGCGCTGGGCCGGCAGTATCCGACCGGCGCGCATCCCTTTCTCTACCCTCCGGAGCGCTTTGGCCGGTACCTCGACATCGTGCTGGAGTGCGGCAGGGCCCGTCTGGCGGCGATGGAGTCCGGAACGTTCTGACGTGCGCTACCTGGTGACGGCGCGCGTGAAGCCCGGCCGGCACGCCGCGCTCCGGCGCGCCGTCGATGCCGGGTCGCTCGGCGCCGGCTCCGTCGCGGGCGACGAGTACCTCCACGACATGGCGCGGGCGCGCCAGCTGGTGGACGGCCGTGTCAGGTGGGTCGAGACATGCTTCTGCCAGACGCCGCTGGCGGAGGAGCGGCCGTACTGGGAGGCGTACTTCGATCTCCTGCAGGTCAAGGACGCCCACGCGCGCAGCCGCTGCCGTGACGCCAGCGGCACCGAGCCGTGGGCGTGCTGCGGATGCGACTGCACCGAGCGGCTGGACCGATGGCTCGAGAAGCAGGGGAAGCCGTTCTCGGTGTAAATTAGAGTGACGTGCTGATCCCGGCCCTCGTCGTCGCCGCGCTCCTCCTCGGCGAGCATCCCGCTTTTGCCTACGTCGATCCCGGAACGGGAAGCCTGCTGTATCAGACCGCACTGACGGTTCTCCTCGGTCTGGGCCTCGTCCTGCGACGGGTCCGCGCTTCGATCGCCACGTTCGTCAGGCGCCTGGGCGGACGCGGGCCTTCACAGGGCGCCGATACCAAAGTCAGCTGAATCCAGGCAGCATGACGCGGCGGGTCGTGGTGTCGCTCTGGCTGGGGTTCGCCCTGGCGGCGATCTTTTTCTACCCGCTCGCGGTCGCTCTCGACGCCGACAGCTATTACCTGCAATGGCAGCGGCGCGATACCGCCGAAACGGCGGTGGCGCTCGTCGGCCTCGCGGCGGTGTATGCCGCGGTCGTGTTCGTCGTCTGGCGGCGGCAGACGCGTGCCGCCGCGCTGGCGCTCGCGTGCGCGGCGGTCTTTCCCGTGGCGTCGCTGCTCGCCGGAGTGGCCCGGCAGCTGCCCTACAACGACGAGCTGCGTGTCGCGTGGGAGGGGCGTCTGGTGCGCCTGTCGGTGCCCGCGGTGGTGGTCGCCGTCCTGGTGCTCGGATTCACGCGCTATCCGCAGGCGTTCGGCCGGTGGGTGCGCCGCGGGCTGATCCTGGTGTCGCCCGTCTCCCTCGTCGTGGTGAGCACGCTGGTGACGTCGGCCTCGCGCGCGTCGTCGGTGCGTGAGTTCGAGCACCCGTCCGCCGGCGCGGACGCGCCGGCGTCGTGCGCGCCCGTCGTGGCGCTGCTGTTCGACGAGCTCTCGTATGCGTACCTGTACGGTGACGACGGGAACGTCAGGTCCGACTTGCGGGAGTTTGCGCGATTCAGCGCGGTGGCGACCAACTACCGCTCCGTCGTGGCGCCGGCCAAGGAAACGCTCATCGCCGTGCCCTCGTTGCTGGCGGCGCGCCGCGTCCAGGATATCCGCGCCGACAACGCCGGCCTGATGGAAGTCGTCAATGGACGGCTGACCCCGTTCAGCGCCGTCGCTGCCGATGGGCTCTTTCCGACCGCGCGGCGTCTCGGTTTCCGGACCGAGATGGCGGGCTACTACCTCGCGTACTGCGACCTGCTCGACACCGTGCTGGACGCGTGCCGTTCCCTGAGCTTCTATAACGTCTCGTCGGCGCGCGCGGAATTCTCTCCGCTCGATCCGGTGCTGACGACGCTGGTGCTGTGGCCGAGACAGTTCCCCTTCGGGCTGCTGAAGATCCCGCCGTTTGCGGTCCACCAGCGGGACCTGGTCGAGACGCTCGCCTCGTTTGCGAAGCGGCCGCTGCCGCCGGATCGGCCGGTGTTCCGGCTGGTGCACTTCAGCGTGCCGCATCTGCCGTTTGTCTTCGACGCCGGTGGCTACGATCCGCCGTTCGACTCGCTGCGGACGTCGCCCGATGCGGGGTACGTCAATCAGGTCCGCTACGTCGACCGGCTGTTCGGGGAGCTGCTCGGCGAGCTGCGGCGCACCGGCGGCTTCGAGGATACGACCGTGGTCGTCTTTGCCGATCACGGGTTCCGGTTCGGCGGCCGCGAGCGCGATCCCCTGCACGTGCCGTTCATCGTGAAGGCGGCGGGGCAGCGGGACGGCGTTGACGTCATGGCGCCGCGTGCGGGGGAGGATCTGCTGAAGCAGGTTCTTCAACAGGCGTGCAGATCTCCGGGATGATTCGTGAAGATCACCTCGCGCGCCGTTGCGGAGAGCGCCCTCCTGGTGCTGGCGCTGCTGGCGGCGTGGGCGCCGCCGGCTCCCGCAGCCATCGAAGGCTGGTTTGCGACGGGGATCTATCCGGCTATCCAGCGCTCGCTGACGCCGCTGTCGAACCGCCTGCCGTTTGCGCTGATCGATCTGCTCGGCGCGGTGGCGGTCGGCCTCGCGGGCATGATGCTCGCGCGCGCCGCCGTCGGGTCGATCCGAACGCGGAAGCCGTGGCCGGCGCTGCAGGCAGTGGCACACCTGGCGGGCGCCGCGGCGGTGACGTACCTCGTATTCCTGCTGCTCTGGGGCCTTAACTACCGGCGGGTGCCGATGACAGAGCGGCTCGTGCTGTCCGCAGGGTCGCCGTCCTCTGACGCGGTCGTGCAGCTCGGGCTGCAGGCGGCGGCGCAGCTCAACGCCCTTCACGCGGCCGCGCATCGGTCGGGCTGGCGGGAGCCGCCGTGGGAGGACGGCGCGCTCCGGCGCGCATTCGGCGAGGTGCAGCAGTTCCTCAGCGATGCGGCGCCGGCGGCGCCCGGCCGGCTCAAGCGCTCCGCGCTCGGCTATTACTTCCGGTGGACGGGGGTCGACGGCATGATCAACCCCTTCGGCCTCGAGGTGCTGGTCAACCCGGATCTGCTGCCGCTTGAACGGCCGTTCGTGGCCGCCCACGAGTGGGCCCATCTGGCAGGGTACGCCGACGAATCGGAAGCGAGCTTCGTGGGGTGGTTGACATGCGTGCGAGCCAGTTCCCCCTCGCAGTACAGCGGGTGGCTCGCGCTGTACTGGCAGGTGAGCGGCGAAATCGGCGTGGAGGATCGCGCGCGCGTGGCGGGTGCACTCGCTGGCGGCCCGCGCGCCGACGTCGACGCGATCGCCGCGCGCATCCGGCGCGGAGAGTGGCCGTGGCTGCGAGACGCAGGCTGGCGCATCTACGACGACTACCTGAAGGCCAACCGGGTGCAGGAAGGCGTCCGCAGTTATGGCGCCGTCATCACATTGATCCTGCGTGCCCGATTCGAGGAGGGGTGGGTTCCCGTCCGGCGCCGGGCCGGCCGATAGGCGATCGTCGGGCGCCCGGGCGTCACATCGTGCGCGCGGCGGCCCGTCGCAGCCGATCGCGCAGCGCCCGCCACAGCCCGTCGTCGCGCGGAAAGTCGCGTACGAGGATGACATCGAGCTGCGCGGCGTCGAGTTCCCGTAGCGCCGCATACAGACGAGCGGCGACGCCGCGCGCGTCGTGCCCGGAGCCGAGGTCGGCGACGGCCGTCGGGGTGTGCCCGAGGGCGGCCGCGTCTTCGCTCGTGGCCAGTACGCCGACGCGCCGCCCTTCTGCCATCGTACGGGACACGACCTCCGCAAACGAGGCGGCGTCGCCGCGACAGAGCGTCAGCGGCGTGCGCGGCGAGTAGTGCTGTGGCAGCAGCCCTGGCGACGGCATCGCGCCGCCGGCGGCGGCGGGCGGGGTGGCCTGCACCCGCGGCACGACCCGACGAAGGCTCTCGAGATCGATGGCGCCGAACCGGAGCACCACCGGCGGATCCACGGTGAGGTCGAGCACCGTGGATTCGACGCCGACCGGCGTCGGCCCGGCGTCGAGCACGAGGTCAATGCGCCCGCGGAGGTCGTCGAGTACGTGCTCGGCCCGCGTCGGGCTCGGCCGCGAGAAGAGGTTCGCGCTCGGCGCGGCGACCGGCAGCCGCGCCGCGGCGAGCAGCGCCTGCGCGACCGGATGCGCCGGCACGCGGATGGCGACCGTATCGAGGCCCGCGGTGACTTCCGCCGGGACCACGGCGGCGCGGCGCATCACGAGGGTGAGCGGTCCGGGCCAGAATTGCCGGGCGAGTAGAGCGGCGACCGCGGGCATCCCGGTTGTGAGGGCGGCGGCCTCGTCCAGTCCCGCGACGTGAACGATGAGGGGGTCTGTGGACGGCCGGCCTTTGGCGTCGAACAGGCGCCGCACGGCCGTGGGATCGAGCGCGTGGGCCCCGAGGCCGTAGACCGTTTCGGTGGGGAAGGCCACGAGGCCGCCGCGGCGCAGGCACGCGGCCGCCCGCAATATCGCCGCGGGTTCGGGATGAGTTCGATCGACTCGAACGACAGCGGTCATCATCGGTAGGGTATCCTGTCGTCGTGCAGCTGGGGCTTCCATTCGACGGAGCGCCAGAATCCTCACCGATCCAGTTCCACTTCGTGCGGCACCGGCGCGCGCGCCGGTACGTACTGCGCGTGGAGCACGATGGGCGCGTGCGCGTGACGATTCCGCGCGGGGGGTCGCGGCGGGAGGCGGTCGCGTTCGGGCTGCGGCATCTGGAGTGGATCGCAGAGCAGCGGGCCGGGATCCAGGTGGCCAGGTTCGGGCCCGAGCAGCGGCGCGCACTCCGCGCGCGCGCCGCGGTCGAGCTGCCGGGGCGTCTCGTCGAGCTGGCGGCGCGCCATCAACTGGCGGTGCGGCGCGTCAGCGTCCGGGATCAACGCTCGCGCTGGGGATCCTGCGGCCCGGACGGTCACATCTGCCTGAATTGGCGGCTCGTCCTGATGCCGCCGTGGGTGCGCGACTACGTCATCCTCCATGAGCTGATGCATCTGAGGCGATTGAACCATTCGCGGCAGTATTGGAAGCTCGTCGCGGAAGTCTGCCCGGGGTACGAAACGGCTCGGCAGTGGCTTCGGGAACACGGACCCTCACTGAGATGAAATGCTCAAGAATGGACCAAGTTTGGTGCGGCATGTGCCGTATTCGCACACATCTCCGTGCGACTTGGGACCCTCGCGTGCCGCTTCCGCCCGTATGAATACTTCGGCCGATAGACATTAAGTCTAGTTAAATCAATTATTTAACGTCACGTTCTGGATATCCAGTGGTGCGCGCGGCAGAACTGGAGACGCTCTTGCCAGAACCTTGGCATCATGCCCCAAGAAAGCCCGCGTATTTTTGTCGTCGATGACGACCGCGCCGTGCTGTCACTGGTAGGAACGAGTGTCAGCTGTCTCGAGGTGCTGCGAGCGCTTCGGAGCGCCAGGCCGACATGCGAGGCTGTCCTGACGACCGGCTACCAGAGCGTCGATGCAGCCGTTGAGGCGCTCAGGCAGAGCCTCGGGTGCCCGGACACCCCTGCGCTGCCGCCTCCGTCGTCCACGGTGGTGCCGGCGCCGCTCGTCGAGGTCGAGCGCGATCACATCCTCCGCACGCTGGAGGTGGTGCATGGGAACAAGGCGGTGGCGGCGCGGCTCCTGGGCATGAGCCGGCGCGCGCTCTACCGGCTGCTCGAGCGGCACGGGTTGCACCACCGTGTGCAGGCGCCGCGGCATTCCCTTGTGCCGCAGGCTGTTTCGGATCGCGTGACGTGACGCAGACGACATCACAGCCGACGCCGCGGGCCCGTGTGCTCGTTGCCGACGACACCGAGAGTATCCGCGCACTCTTCGAAAAGCTCCTGACGGGCGAGGGGTACCACGTCACCAGTGTGGTGGACGGAGTGGCGGCCCTCGAGGCTGTACGTACGGAGCCGCCCGACGTGATTCTCATGGACGTCGGCATGCCGGGAATCGATGGCATCGAGGTATGCCGTCGCCTGAAGGCCGATCCCGCGACGCGCCTGACGCCGGTCGTGCTCGTGACCGGATTGTCGGAGCTGCCGGATCGCATCAGAGGGATCGAGGCGGGCGCGGACGACTTTCTGACCAAGCCGGTTCACCCTCACGAGCTGCGGGCGCGCGTGGCCGCGCTGCTCCGCATGAAACAGCTCACCGACGCACTCGACTCGGCGGAGGCGGCGTTTGTGGCGCTGGCGTTGACGATCGAGGCGCGCGACCCGACGACGAAGGGGCACTGCGAGCGCCTGTCCCACCGCGCCAGGCTGCTCGGTGAGGTGCTCGGGCTTCCGCCGACCGATCTGGACGCCCTGGACCGCGGCGGCTACCTGCACGATCTTGGGAAGGTGGGTGTGCCTGATTCCGTGCTGCTCAAACCCGGTCCGCTGAGCGATGGGGAGTTTGCGCTGATGAAGCGGCATGCCGAAATCGGGGATGCGCTGTGTGCGCCGCTGCATTCGCTGCGGCACGTGCGGCCGATCGTCCGGCATCATCACGAACGGCTCGACGGCAGCGGCTATCCCGATGGGTTGCGGGGCGACCAGGTACCGCTGCTGGCGCAGATTGTCGCCGTCGTCGACGTGTACGATGCGATGACGTCGGCGCGGCCGTATCGCGCGGCGCTGCCGGCCGACGCCGCGGTGCGTCACCTGCTGCGCGAGGTCGAACAGCACCGGTTCTCCGGAGTGCATGTCGAAGCGTTTCTCGACGCGCGGGTGCCTTCGGCCTTGTGACTTGTGCCTTGTGCCTTGGGCCTTGGGCCTTGAATTACCCTCCTCGCGTGTGCATTTCGAGGTGCGGGTCGCGGCGGAGCGTGTCGAGGGGGATGAGCGGGGCGCGGTCGCGCGTCGTGAGCCGGTCTTCGGCGCCGCGGTCGCGGCGCGCGGTCCAGGCGGACCGAATCAGTCCGGCGAGTTCCGGCGCCGGCGTGCCGGCGCGGAGCGGGCCGCGCAGGTCGAGGCCGCGCGTGGCATAGAGGCAGAGGTACCACAGACCGTCGGCCGTGAGACGGCTGCGGTCGCACTGCTGGCAGAACGGCCGCGTGGTTGACGAGATGATGCCGAACGCTGTTCCGTCGGGGAGCTGAAAGCGCTCGGCTGGCGCCGACGACGCTTCCGCGATGGGAGCGATCGGGCCGTACCGGCGCTCGAGCGAGTCGAGCATGTCCCTGCAGGACACGACGCGGTCCATCGACCAGTGCGTCGCGCCACCCACATCCATGTATTCGATGAAGCGCACTTCGGCACGATAGCGGCGGCCGAATTCGACGAGGTCCGCCAGTTCGTCGTCGTTGACGCCGCGGATGACCACGGTGTCGATCTTCAGCCCGCCGAAAAGCGGCGCGGCGGCGGCGATGCCATCGAGCACGCGCGGAAGCTCGGCGGTCCGGGTGAGTCCCTCGAAGCGTTCCGGCCGCAGCGTGTCGAGGCTGACAGTGACGCGGTGCAGGCCGGCCTGCGCGAGTTCGGCGGCGTGCTGCGCCAGCAGGACACCGTTGGTCGTCATCGCGAGATCGCGGACGCCCGGGCGCGCGGCGAGCGCCGCGACAAGCAGCGGGAGGTCGCGGCGCAGCAGCGGCTCGCCGCCGGTGAGGCGCACCTTGTCAACGCCGAGCTCGACGAAGATATCCACGAGGCGCTCGATCTCCTCGAACTGGAGGATGTCCGCCCGGGGCAGCCAGACGTACTCCGGCTCCGGCATGCAGTAGCTGCAGCGCAGGTTGCACCGGTCGGTGACCGATAGCCGGAGGTTGCGGAGCGGACGCTCGAACTGGTCGAGGATCACTTCGGCAATTATTTCAGATTACCGGCAGCCTCGTGCGGTCGTGCGGAAGAAAGGGGAGGGCGGTGCGCTGGCCCTGGAATGCGCGGCTCCAGCGTCCGGGAATCGGCGTGGAGCACTCCGGACACGCGCCGTCCTGTGTCAATCGGTATTCCTGGATCAGGTACCCGGAGCGCACGATGAGACGCGCGCCGCAGCGGTGGCACGCAGTCTGTTCGAGATCGCCGACGCGCCCCGGCAGGTTACCCGCGTAGACGTAGCGCAGGCCGGCGTCCCGTCCGATTCGGGCGGCGCGGCGCAGCATGTCGGCTGTCGTGTTCGCGGGACCGGTCAGCTTGTAATCCTGATGGAACGCCGTGACGTGCCACGGCACGTCCACCGACACGCCGGCCAGGAACGCCGTCAGGCGCCGCAGCTCATCGTCGCCGTCGTTGAACCCGGGAACGAGCAGCGTGACAACCTCGATCCAGACGCCGCTCTGGTGGAGCCAGCGGATCGTGTCGAGAACCGGCTGCAGCCGGCCGCCGAGCTCGCGGTAGTGCCGGTCGTCGAAGCCTTTCAGATCCACTTTATAGAGGTCGATGTACGGGCGGAGGTACTCGAGGACGCGCGGCGTGCCGTTGCCGTTGGAGACGAAGCCGGTGACGAGACCCTCGGCGCGCGCGGCCTTGAAGATCTCGACCGCCCACTCGGCGGTGATGAGCGGCTCGTTGTACGTGGAGACGACGATCGTCGCGCCCTGACGGAGCGCATCCTGCACGAGCGCGGCAGGCGTCGTGTCGCGCGGCGCTGCAACGGCCTGCGGATCGCGCAGGGCCTGCGAGGTCACCCAGTTCTGGCAGTAGCTGCAATGGAGATCGCAGCCGAGCATGCCGAAGCTGTACGCGAGCGCGCCGGGGTATGCGTGGAAGAACGGCTTCTTCTCGACAGGGTCGCACTGCACTCCGCCGACATAGCCCCACGGCACGCGCAGGCGCCCGCCCTGGTTGTACCGCACCTTGCACACGCCGCGGGCGCCGTCGGGGATGGGACACTGATGGCCGCACGCGTGGCAGCGCAGGCGGGGCGCGCCCGGAGTTCCGTCGAGGCGTTCGACGAGCTCGGGCGCCGCATCGCGGGTGCGGACGGCGAGCACGTCTTCGAGGGTGGCCATCTGATGCCATCGTACGACACGGGTCAATGGCGGCCCACTCCCTCCGGTGTGGACTAAAATGAGAAGTTCTGATGCCTCGAATTCTCGTGACTAATGACGATGGCGTGCATTCCGAGGGAATTCATGCCCTCGCCGACGCGCTCGGCTCGCTTGGGGAGGTGACGGTCGTCGCCCCGATGCAGGAGGCGAGCGCGATCGGTCACGCGCTGACGCTGCGCCGCCCGCTCCGGCTCGAGCGCGTGCGGCAGGGGGTGTACGCGGTGGATGGCACGCCGACCGATTGTATCAACGTGGCGGTCGCGCACGTGCTCGACGGCAAGGCCGACCTGATCGTCTCCGGCATCAACAAGGGGTGGAACCTGGGCGACGACGTCACGTACTCGGGAACGGTGTCCGGCGCGCTCGAGGGGGCGCTGCTCGGGATTCCGAGCGTGGCCATCTCGACGCAGAACCGGCAGAGCCAGTTCGAGTTCGCCCCGGCGGCACGGGCGGCGGCGACGATTGCCGAGGCGATTCTCGAGCGCGGGATGCCGAAGTTCACGCTACTCAACGTCAACGTCCCGTTCGGCGCAAACAAGGGGTTCCGGGCCACGGTGCAGGCGCGGCGGAATCACGTGACGGTGGTCAATAAGCGCATCGACCCACGGGATCGGGCGTACTACTGGATCGAGGAAGGGGAGAACGCCTGGGAGCCCCACGACCGCTCGGACTACCAGGCGGTCCGCGACGGCTACATCTCGATCACGCCGTTGCAGCCGGACATGACGGCCCACGAGGCGCTCACCTACGTGGAGGAACTGCCGCTGACAACGCCGGCCGGGCGGCGATAGCCGCCGAATCGGGGCCGCACCGTCCCTGCGTGCGGCCCTGCGTGTGGTACACTGATTTTTCCGTCGGGGCGTGGCTCAGCCTGGTAGAGCACTCGGTTCGGGACCGAGGGGTCGCTGGTTCGAATCCAGTCGCCCCGACCATCCGCTCACTTTCGTTCGCGTCTGGCCGGCTCGACGGCTTCAGGCGTGGCGCGGCTTGCGCCGCGCCTGGCACGAATCCAGTCGCCCCGACCATTTCACGCTGCCCATCGCGGCCCGGGTTTTCCGGGCCGCTTTTGCTGTACGGGCGCAGGACGTATAATCCGGCCACTTTTCACGCACTGCGGTCCCGTGACTGGCAGGCCTGTGGGGAACGAGTGCGCTGGCGAGGAGGGGAGGAAGCGATGAGACTCCGTTGGAGCGTGGTGTTGTTGGTCGTTGCGGCGGTGGCGATCGTGCGGGCGCAGATGCCCACCTCGACCACCATCATGGGCGCGAGTGGCACCGTCGTGATCACCGCCCTGGGGCACGCCAGCGTGCAGATCGAGCAGGGCAACAAGGTCGTCATTGTTGACCCGGTGAGCATGATGGCCGATCTGTCGAAGGCCAAGCCCGCCGACCTGATTCTCATCACCGACATCCATCAGGATCACTACGACCCGGCCGCGGTGGCGAAACTGCGCAAGACGGGCGCGCCGGTCGTGGCCCCCCCCGCCGTCGCCGACATGAAACAGATCCCCGACGTCGTCTCGATGGGCAACAACCTCATGCGGACCAACGAGGCCGCTCTGGCGGGGCTGACCGTGATCTCGGTTCCGGCCTACAACATCGAGCGCGGGCCGTCGCCCGGCCAGCTGTATCACACGCGCGGCCGCGGACAGGGCTACCTCATTCAGTTCACGAGCAGCCTTGCCGATGCGCGCGCGGGGAAAGCGCCGTCGGTCTACGTTGCCGGTGACACCGAGTGCGTGCCTGCCATGGGGCAGTGGGTGCGGGGGGTTGACGTGGCGCTCATGCCGATGAACCTGCCCTACACGATGACCCCGGCCGAGGCGGCGACCTGTGTCAAGGAATTCGCGCCCAAGATCGCGATTCCGTACCACTACATGGGCCAGAAGCCGGAGGAGTTCGCCGAGGCGCTGAAGGGGACCAAGATCGAGGTCCGGCTGCTCAACTGGTACGCGAAGTAGGCGCCGGCGCGGCAGCCTCGAAGGGAGCCTGTAGATGCGGAAGGGGTCGACAGCGGCCATCCTGGTGATCGCCGTGGCAGGGGCGGTCGCCATCATGTGGGCGGCCTCGCGCCTGCTCGAGGCGCAGGGCCCGGCCAGTGGCCAGGCGGCGAAGCCGGGGCAGTTTCCTGGTTACACGGCGCCGCGGACCGCCGACGGCCATCCCGATCTCAACGGCATCTGGCAGAGCTTCACCAGCGCCAACTGGGACCTCGAGGCGCACTCTGCCGCGTCCGGGCCGCACCCCGAACTGATGGGGGCGTGGGGCGCCCAGCCCGGTGGCCAGAGCATCGTGGAGGGGGGAACCATCCCGTATACACCGGAAGGGCTCGCGAGAAAGAAGACTCACTTCGCGACGCGGACGACGGTATCGGTGCCGGGAGATGAGGTCGACCCGCCGCTGGGCGACCCGGAGCTCAAGTGCTGGATGCCGGGCGTGCCGCGGATGATGTACATGCCGTATCCGGTACAGATCGTCCAGACCCCGACCGCCATCCTCATGACCCACGAGTTCAACGGCAGCTCCCGCATCGTCCGCATGAACTGGCCGGAGGAGTCGCCGGTCGACAACACCTTCTTCATGGGGTGGTCGCGCGGGCGGTGGGAGGGCGACACGCTCGTCATCGATGTGACGGGGTTGAACGACAAGAACTGGCTCGATCGCGCGGGAAACTTCGTCACCGACACGACCCACGTCGTCGAGCGGCTGACGGCGGCCAGCCCGTACCACATCGCCTATGAGGCGACGATCGAGGATCCGAAGGCGTTCGCGCGCCCCTGGAAGATCAGCTTTCCGCTCTATCGACGAATGGAGCGCGACGTGCAGCTGATGGAATTCAAGTGCCAGCCGTTTGTCGAAGAGCTACTGTATGGACGCTTCACGAAGAAACCAACCACGTAACGACGGAGGCACGCCGATGAGTCGTCGAGTCCGGATTTCCCTGGGCGTCGTGGCGCTGGCGCTCGTCGTGGCCGGGATGATGGCGGCGCGGGGACAACTGGCGCTCCCGGCCGCGTTGTCGCCGGACACGGCGTCGGCCGAGGGCTGGACCCCGCCGAAGACGCCGTGGGGCGACCCTGACCTGCAGGGCATCTACAACTACGGCACGAGCACGCCGCTCCAGCGCCCGCAGACAGTGGGAGGCAAGCCGGTGCTCTCCGACGAGGAAGCCCAGGCGCTGCAGGAGCAGATCGCGTCGCGGCTGAACCGCGATCGCCGTGACGGCGGAGCGCAGGCCGACGTGTCGCGGTCCTACAACGAGATCTGGATGGACCCGGCCCGGATGCGGCTCACCGCCGACAAGCGCACGTCGCTCATCGTCGATCCGCCCGACGGCCGGCTTCCGGCGCGCGTGCAGCGCCAGTTGACGCCGGAGGAGGAGCGGGAGCGGGCCGCGGCCGACCTGTCGACGCGCCGCTTCAACACCGGCTTCCAGGAGAGCTACCGGGACATGGATGTCGGCAACCGCTGTATCATCCGGCGGCGCAATGAAGGCGGCGGCCATCCGTACCTGCCGGCAATCTACAACAACATGGCGCAGATCTTCCAGGCGCCGGGCTACGTGGTCATCTACTCCGAGATGATCCACTTCTCGCGGATTATCCCCGTGGACGGACGGCCGCCGCTGCCGGGCACGGTCGAGACCTGGCTGGGCGATCCGCGCGGGCGCTGGGAAGGCGACACGCTCGTCGTCGAGACGCGGAACTTTCATTCCTCCGACGGCATAGGCCGCACGGGCGTCGTCTACGGCAACGCCAACCCGAAGACGTACCGGATCGTGGAGCGGTTCACGCGGACCGGACCGAAGACGGTCAGCTACGCCGTGACGATCGCGGACCCCGAGACGTGGACCAAGCCGTTCACGATCATGGTGCCGTGGAACCAGACGGACGAGCAGATCTACGAGTACCAGTGTCAGGAAACCAATTACGACATGTACCACTGGCTCGACGGGGCCCGCGATCGGGAGAAGCGGGGCGAGCGTTTCAACCCGGACGCGCCCGACGCGCGGGCCGGCGACGGGGCGGAAGGCTAGGGTCAGCGAGGTGATATTTCCAATGCGAATCATATGCAGTCTCGTCGTCGTGAGTGCCGCGCTGCTCGCGGTACCGGTGCAGGCCCATCACGCGTTTGCCTCGGAGTTCGACGCGAAGAAGCCCGTCAAGTTCACGGCCACCGTCACGAAGATGGAATGGATTAATCCGCACGCCTGGATGCATGTCGAGGTGAAGAAGGCGGACGGCACCGTGGAGAACTGGATGATCGAATCCGGGTCGCCCAACAGCCTGTTCCGGCGCGGCATCAACAAGAACACGGTGAAACCGGGCATGACGGTGGTCGTGGACGGCTACCAGGCCAGGGACGGATCGCGGCGCGCCAACGGGCGCGACGTGACGCTGCCGGAGGGACGCAAGCTGTTCCTGGGCTCCCAGGGCACCGGCGCGCCGAGCGAGCCGCAGAAATAGTTCTACAAACGAGGAGGTCATCATGCACGCGCGAAGATGGTCACATGTGTTGCTTCTGGCGGCTGTCGCGTCGGCATCGATGGCCGTTGCGAGCTGCAGCGGACCGGCCAGCAGCCCGGAGACGGCGGCGCCGCCGGCGCCTGCGGCGGAACGGGGCGGGCAGGATGAGTTCGGCCCGTACGAGCCGGTGGCGAACTGGCCCCAGCCGCTGGCGGACGGTCCCGACGGCGTGAAGCACGAGGGCTGGACGTGGGGGTCGGTCGGTGCCATCTACGCCGAGACACCCGATCGGATCTGGATCGCGCAGCGCGGCGAGCTCCCGCTGCCGGCCGGCGCCAAGCCATGGACGCCGTACGCCATGCTGCAGCCGTCGCGCGGCAACGCGACCGGCAACGGGGACGGCCTGAGCGCCACGTGCGAGACGGTTCCCAAGCGCGGATGGGAGCGGCGGTGGCACCACTCCGTGTTCGTCGTCGATCGCGACGGCAAACTGGTGCAGGAATGGCCGTTCATGGAGAAGATGTTCGCGCAGGACAAGTGCGGCCGTGGCCCGCACAAAGTCAAGTTGAACCCCTACGACGCCGAGAAGCATGTCTGGATCATTGACGACCAGCAGCACGTGATCTGGAAGTTCACCTACGACGGCAAGCTGGTGATGACGCTCGGGACGGTGGGCAAGCGCGGGCGCGACGCGGGGCTGCTGTTCGATCGCCCGACCGATATCGACTGGCTGCCTGACGGCACCTTCTTCATCAGTGACGGCTACGGCGGCACGCGCGTGGCGAAGTTCGACAAGGACGGCAAGTTCATCAAGGACTGGGGCGGCCCGCCGAAGGATCCGAATAATCCGGGTCCGAACGAGTTCGATACGGTCCACAGCATCGCGATCAGCAAGGATCGGCGCCTGTTCGTCGTCGATCGCACGCATCGCCGGTTCCAGATCTTCGACACCGAGGGGAAGTTCCTCGACATGTTCAGCACGGGCGTCAACTCGTCGCCGTACTACCACTTCATTTCCACCGACCAGAACCTCTGGGTGGGCGACGGCGGGACGAACCGCATTCTGAAGTACGACCTCGACGGCCACTTCCTGTACGGATGGGGCGGCCGCGGGGGGCAGCCGGGGCTGTTCAACGGGCCGCACCAGATCACGACCGACCAGGACGGCAACCTGTACGTCGCGGAAGTGTTCAACGGGCGGGTCCAGAAATTCCGCCCGAAGCCGAACGCGGATCCCGCCAAGGTCGTGGGCCAGGAGCTCCGGTACACGGCCAGCACAAACTGACGCACGTCGGCGCGCGCGACTCATACGTTCATTTATCCACATCGGCGGAGGAGTTGATGACCACGTTGCCCATGGCTCGGTAACCCCATCTCCACATCGAGGAGGAGACGCGGTTCGCGAGCCGTTAAGGAGGAAGACGAATGGCTTCCCAGACCGTCGCGCGTCTCGTCGGCGTCGTCGTATCCTGCGTGCTGTGCCTGCCGGCCCTCGTGTCGGCGCAGTCGGAAACCGGCAACATTGCCGGCGTCGTGAGAGACGCGTCAGGCGCTGTGCTGCCCGGCGTCACGGTGGAGGCTGCGAGCCCCGCCTTGATTGAAAAGGTCCGCGTCGTCGTGAGCAACGGCGAAGGCCTCTACCGCATTGTCGATTTGCGCCCCGGCGTGTATTCCGTCACGTTCACGCTGCCCGGCTTCAACACCTTCGTTCGGGAGGGGATCACGCTGGGCACGGGATTCACCGCCACTGTGAACGGTGAGATGAAGGTCGGAGGGGTCGAGGAGACGATCACCGTGACGGGCGAGGCGCCGCTCGTCGACACCCAGAACGTCCAGCAGCAGGTCACCCTCTCGCGCGACCTGCTCGATGAAATCCCGACCAGCAGACGTCCCGCACAGTTCATCACGCTCATCGTCGGGGCCGACGGCGGAGCCAACGCCTCGACCCTCCACGACGTCGGCGGCGTCGGGAGCGACCGCGCATTCTTCGGCGTCCACGGCCAGCGCGCCGATGACATGACCTACAACTTCGGCGGCATGGATTCGAGGGTGTTCAGCGGCGGGGGATTCCAGTACAACGCGCACACCTTCGAGGAGGTCGTCGTCGAGACGGCTGCCGGCTCCGCTGAAGCGACGACCGGCGGCGTGCAGGTCAACATCGTGCCGAAGGATGGCGGCAACATGTTCTCGGGAACCATGAGCACCGAGATCACCGGCCCCAGCCTGCAGGCGGAGAATCTGAACGACAAGCTGCGCGCCCGCGGCCTCACGAAGGCCGGGGCGGTCCGGAGGTACTACGACGTCGGGGGAGGTGTGGGCGGCCCGATCAAGCAGGACAAGCTGTGGTTCTTCAGCGCCGCCCGATGGGAGGACCGGTCGCTCTATCAGGCTGGCAATTACTACAACAAGCTGCAGGGCACCGTGTTCTACGAACCCGACCTGAGCCGGCCGGCCTATAACCATGACTACTCCAAGGACGCCTCGATCCGTTTGACGTGGCAGGCCGCGGCGAAGCACAAGATTGTCGGCATGTACACGCATCATCCGTCGTGTCAGTGCACGTTTGCCCTGCTGGAGCAGATCAGTCCCATCTTCGCGCCCGAAGCCGTTGCCGAGCACCACTACGACGGCTCAGGGCCGGGGCAGCTGCCTCAGTTCCTGGCAACCGGCCAGTACACCTTTCCGGCCACGAATCGGCTCCTGATTGAGGCCGATTGGTCGCAGAGTGCCTACCACCGCAACCAGGCACGGATCCCGGGCGTGGGGTACGACGCGATCTCGGTCACGGACACGGGGCTGAACCTCAGGTACGGGTCGCGGAGCACGTTCTACCAGATACTCAACGACGACCGTATTCACGAACGAGCTGCGGTGTCCTATATCACCGGGACGCATAACTTCAAGGCTGGTGTCGACCTGAACCAGATGCGCCAGGGCCGCAAGAGCTACGATGACCCCTTCATCGTCAATCACGCCATCTCGTACACGTTCCGGAACCAGCTGCCGGTGTCGGTTTCGATCTACACGGGGCCGTACGGCCCGTATCAGACGGCAACAGAAAACGGGTTCTACGCGCAGGACCAGTGGACCATGCGGAGGCTCACGATGAACCTGGGCCTGCGGTACAGCGTGTATGACGTGCTCATCCCCGAATCCCACCTCCCGGCGGGGCCGTACGTGCCGGCGCGCGATTTCCCGGAAGTCAAACACTCGCCGCGGTGGGAGAATCTCAGCCCGCGGGTGGGCGCCGCCTACGACCTGTTCGGCACGGGCAAGACCGCACTCAAGGTGGCGCTCGGTCGGTATCCGGCCCGCAACACCGGCGTCGGCGTGAATCTGCCCGTGTCGAATCAGCCCACGAGCACGACGATGGCCTGGAACGATGCGAACGGAAATTTCGTCCCCGACTGTGTGCTCACGAACCCCCTGGCCAACGGCGAGTGCGGGGCGTGGAGTGATCGCACGTTCGGCCAGATCAGGCAGGGCAACACGCGGTATGCAGACGACGCGCGTGGCGGCTACAACCTGGAGAACTACAACTGGCAGGGCAATGTGTCGGTCCAGCACCAACTGGCGTCCAACCTGGGCCTCACTGTCGCCTACTTCCGCACGTGGTACGGCGGGTTTCAGGTGCTGGACAACGAGCGTGTCACTCCCGCGGATTTCGATCCGTTCTGCATCACGGCGCCGGTGGACAGCCGGCTGCCGGGCAGTGTGAGCGGCAAGCAGTTCTGCGGAAACTACGACGTCAACCCGTCGAAGTTCGGCCAGAACAGCTTCCTGCGGACCCAGGCGTCGCACTACGGCAACATGAGCGAGGTCTTCGACGGCGTCGATCTCACCGTGGCCGCGCGGTTCGGGCGAGGCGGGCAGGTCCAGGGAGGCATGGCCACCGGGCGCACGGTGACAGATAACTGCGGCCTGGTGGTTGATTCGCCGTCAACCGTCACTGCCGGAACACCTGCGGGCGCCGCGTTGGCCCTGCCGGTCGCGGATATGCGGCCGGGTTTCTGTAACGTCAGCCGGCCGTGGTCGTCTTCAACGCAGGTGAAGTTCTCGGTCGTCTACCCGCTGCCCTGGGGTCTGCAGGCCAGCTCGATCTATCAGAACATTCCCGGTGTGCCGATCAGAGCCAGCTACGTCGCCACCGATGCGGAAATCAGGCCGTCGCTCGGCCGGCACCTTGCGGCGTGCCCCAGCCAGACCGCTGCCACGTGCAATCAGACGGTCACGATCGACCTGATCCCGCCGTTCTCACTCTACGGCGACCGGATCCAGCAGGTGGATCTGCGTCTGACCCGGAACTTCCCGCTGGGGGCCAGGAGGCTGCAGGGGAATTTCGACGTCTACAACGTGCTCAATGCGAACACCGTTCAAAACGAGCAATCGACGTACAGGACCGGGGCGAATAACCAGTGGAGGAACGCGATACAGGTGATGGGCGGACGCCTGTTCAAGTTCAGCGCGCAGTTGACGTTCTAGGTGAATCGGCGGGTCCGGTTCGCCGGACCCGCTCGACGTGACGCAGGCCGGATTCCGCGGCGCAGATGTCGATGCGCCGCGGACCCGGCGAGCTCCATGGAGAAGACAATGCGGAATCGGAGAGATTTTCTGAAGCAGGTAGCGGGCGCCACGGCGGGTGTCGCTGTGGCCGGCGGCGGTCTCGCCGGCGCCTTTCAGGCACCCGCGGCGCGGCGTCGCGCCATGATCGCCGGCCGGCGCATCACGGTCATCGACATCCACGCCCACCATTTCATCCCGGAGGTTGCCGACCTCGTCAGGGGCACGAAGCTCGAGGCGGAGTTCAAGGGCCAGGCCGGGAACAAACAGCGTTACCTCGGGCCCGGCTGGTTCCAGTACATGGACAAAGAGGGCATCGACATCTCTGTCCTCAACATGAACCCGTGGTGGTACGCGGCCGACCGCGACCTGGCCCGCCGGATCTGCGATTTCCAGAACGAGAAGACGGCGGAGTGGGTGAAGCGCTATCCGGATCGCTTCGTGGGCATGGCGACGTGCGCCCTGCAGTTCCCGGACCTGGCCGCCGAGCAGCTGGAGTTCGGCGTCAGGAAGCTCGGCTTCCGCGGCGCGCCAATCGGCGGCAGCGTCGAAGGCGTGGAACTCTCGGATCGGAGATTCGATCCGTTCTGGGCCAAGGCGCAGGAGCTCGGCGTGGTGCTGTTCATGCACCCGCAGCAGGCGCCTGGCACGACCGACAACGCGCGGCTCGAGGGGAAGGGAGCGCTCGGCAACACGATCGGCAATCCTCTCGAGACGACGGTCTTCCTCTCGCACCTGATTTTCGAGGGGACGCTCGATCGCTTCCCGGGGCTGAAGATCTGCGCCGCCCACGCCGGCGGGTACCTCCCGTCCTATCTCGGGCGGTCCGACGTCCGGTGCGGGCGAGGCAAAGCGGACTGTACGAAGCTGACGCCGAGCGAGTACTTCCGGAATCAGCTCTACATCGATTCGATGATCTTCCACGAAGAAGGGTTGCGGCACCTGGTGGCGGAGGTCGGCGTCGATCACATCGTGTACGGCACCGATTTTCCTTTCGACTGGCCGGTGGGAATCGATTTCATCCTGAACGCGTCGTTCCTGACCAACGCGCAGAAGGAACAGATCCTCGGCGGGAACCTGATCAAGCTGCTGGGAGTGAAACCGGTCGCGTCCTGAGGGGCCTGACTACTGCCGACTGCCTACTGCCGACTGTATGTGAGGGTAGCGTTCGTGGAGGGCCCGGGCTGCTCGGTGGCGCGCACGATTGTCATCGTGCCGCCGTTCAGGCTCATGATGTCGCGCATCTGGTTCAGAGCCGTGTTCCAGGTGTAGAGCACCAGCTTGGCGCCATCCCAGCTTGCCTTGGTCCTCCACTTCACGATCGCCGTGTTGCCCGACTGGCTGCTCGACGGCGCGTCCCAGATCGTGTCGCTGCCGTCGAGCTTGTAGACGACCTTCATCGGCATGGCGCCGAACTGGCCGCTGTCGATGGTGAGTTCGGCCGCTGTCTGCGTCACGACCATGGTGGGCGAGGGCACACCCCATCCGTTCGATCCGGGATAGCCCGCCGGGGCGCTCGTCGAGAATGTCCAGGTGCCGGCAAAGCTCGGCCTGGCCTGCGCCGACAGGATGGGTGGCGCGACGAGCGTCGCCGCCAGGAACAACAAACCGATTCGGGTCGTCATAACGCTCCTCAGCCGCGCGGGTTCGATCCGCGCGCTACACGCGCATGCAGCGGGCACGCTTCAGCGTGCGCGCGCGGTCAATTGCTCGTCGCGCCGGCCATCGGCATCAGCGAGCGGCCGCGGACCAGATGCGTCGGGTCGGCGCCCGGCCGCGGCCGGTACTTCTGCGTCCGGCCTCCGAACACTTCAGCGATGAAGAGGTTCCCCTCCTGGTCGGCGGAGATCTGGTGCATCGCCCAGGTGTACCCGGGCCGCGTGCCGAACTGGCCGAACGAGAACTCGACGTGCCCGGCGAGGTCGAACTTGACGATGCGATCGCTGATGCTGTCGACGGCCCACACATGTTCGTCGGCGCTCATCAGCATGCTGTGCGGCGCGATGCCGGGCCACTCCTCCAGGAACTTGCCGTTCGTGTCGAATACCTGAATGCGGCGGTTGCCCCGGTCCGACACGAAGACGCGCGCCGGCGAGCCGCCGACCGCGATGCCGTGCGGTGTGTTGAACTGGCCCGGGCCCGTCCCGCGCGTGCCCCACTTGAGCAGCGGCTTGCCGTCCTTGTTGAACTTCACGACGCGCGTGTTGCCGTAGCCGTCGGCGACGAAGAACGTGCCGTCGGGGAGCCAGTCGATCATGGTCGGGCGGCGCAACCGCGTCAGGTCCTCGTTGTCGCCGAACTCGTCCAGGACGCCGAGCGTCTGCACCAGACGCTTGCCGTCGTGGGTGAACTTGTAGATGACGTGGCGCATGTCGTCGACCACCCAGACGTGGCGTTCGGGGTCGTACGGGCTGATGTAGACCTGGTGCGGGCCGCGGCCCCAGTCGAAGAGCTTGTCCCACTGGTTCCAGGTCTCGATCAGCCGGCCGTTGCCGTCAACGACGACGATGCAGTTGACCATGTTGGCGATCGGTACGGTCGCCGCCTGCTGGTTGAAGAAGCCCCAGTTGCCGGGGAAATTGGGCGGGACGCGGTCCGGCAGCTTCAGCTCGCCGCGGTTGGCGAGGTAGATGCGGTTGGGCGATTCGGCGAAGACACCCCCCTGCGAGCCCCAGATGTAGCCTGGCTTCGGGTACGGATGGGCCCATTCGGGCCACTTCGGGTCGGGCACTTCGTACGGGCCGGTGATCTCGCCGACGCCGCCCTTGGCGGGGTCGCTGCCGCTCTGCGCGAGCGGCGCGGCGGCCGGCGGCGCGCCGTACGCGCACAGCAACGCGAAGGCCGCGAGCACCGAAAGGGACAACCTGTGCATCTCGACTCCTTTTCGACTCGGGAAGGTGGCGCAGTGTAACTGGTTGCTATCCGGTGCGCAACCAAGGCTAGAATTGGCAGCTTGATACGGCGAACCCGGAGGCGACTATGAGGAAGAGCCTGTCGTTGGTACTGCTCGGTGCGGCGCTTCTGGCGCTCGACGTCCGGGCGCAGGACGCGAAGGGCGTGCTCGATGCCGCCGCACAGGCGATGGGCACCGCCGGCCTGCATTCTGTTCAGTACTCGGGGACCGGGTCGGTGTTCATGCTGGGGCAGAACTTCAGGCCGGATGCGCCGTGGCCGCGGTTCAAGGTGGTGAAGTACGCCAACGCGGTGAACTACGACACGCCGGCGCTGCGTGAGGAACTGGTGCGTGTTGACGACGAGAATCCGGCCCGGGGCGGAGGCGCCGGCGGGTTCAATCCAGCGACCGGTCAGGGCGGCATGCGGCCGATCCTCGGCGAGCAGACGCAGGTGCGGCAGGCGACGACAAGAACCGACCTCGGCACGCTGCAGATCTGGATGACGCCGCATGGATTCCTGAAGGCCGCGGCCGCCAACAACGCCACGGCGAGCGCTGGCCGGCCCCGCACGATCTCGTTCAAGGCGCGGGGCAAGTACACGGTGACCGCGACGCTCAACGATCAGAATCTGGTCGAGCGTGTCGAGACGCGGGTCGACAACGCGATGCTGGGCGACATGCTGATCGAGGACGTCTATTCCGGGTACACGGCGTTCGGCGGCGTCCAGTTTCCGACCCACATCGTCGAGCGGCAGGGCGGCAATCCCACGCTGGACCTCACGGTCAGCAGCGTGCAGCCGAACGGCGCGCCCACCGTCGAGATTCGCGAAAACGCCGGTGGCGGCGAAGGGGGTGGCGGCGGGGCGGCGCGGGCTGAGTCGAAGTCGATTGGCGAAGGCGCATGGGACGTCACGGCGGCGGGGCTCCATAGCGTGCTCGTGGAGTTCAGCGATCACCTCGTCGTGGTCGAAGCCTCCAGCAACGACGCGCGGTCGCAGGCAGTCATGGCGGAGGCGAAACGGCTCGTGCCGAACAAGCCGATCCGCTATCTCGTCAACACGCACGCACACTACGACCACTCTGGCGGCGTGCGGGCATTTGCCGCCGAGGGCGCGACGATCCTGACCTACGAACTGAACAAACCGTTCTTCGAACGGATCTTCAAGCTGCCGCACACAATCAATCCGGACAACCTCTCCCGGTCCAGCCGGACCCCGGTGGTCGAGGGCGTCGGCGAGAAATATGTGCTGACCGACGGCAGGCAGACGGTCGAGCTGCATCACATTCGAGGCAATCTCCACAACGAGGGGTTGCTGATGGTGTATTTGCCGCGGCAGAAGGTCGTGATCCAGTCAGACGCATTTCACCCGCGGCCCGGCGCCAAGCCGTATCCGACGCCGCCGCAATTCACGACGAACTTCTACGAGAACATCCAGCGGCTGAAGCTCGACGTCGCGCAGGTGCTGCACATCCATGGCGGGATGGATCCGATCGCCGTGGTCGCGAGAGCGGCGGGAAAATCGTAGGACGTTACTTGACGGCTTGCTGAGGCGAGTGTTATAGAGCGCGTGCCACGGTGAGCTGACGGCGTTTATATCGGCGCTCCTCGGCTTTCATAAGGAGAGAAGCCCATGGGAACCTCGCGCACCGCGTCGTGTGTGTTCGTTGCGTTTGTCGTCTGCTTCCTGTTCGCGCCGGCTGCCGCGCGGGCGCAGGTCGCGGACTCCGCGTCGATTGCCGGAGTGGTGCGTGACGCCTCGGGCGGCGTCCTGCCGGGCGTCACCGTGGAAGCCGCCAGCCCCGCGCTCATCGACAAGGTCCGGACGGCCGTCAGCGACGGCCAGGGATTGTTCCGGATTGTCGACCTTCGTCCCGGCGTGTACTCGGTGACGTTCACGCTGCCAGGATTCAGCACATTGAAGCGTGACGGCCTGGAGCTGACCACCGGATTCACCGCAAACATCAACGCTGAACTGCGCGTCGGGACCGTCGAGGAGACGGTCACGGTGACGGGCGAGTCGCCGGTGGTCGACATCTCGAACGTGCGCCAGCAGACGACGCTCGAGCGGCAGACGCTCGATGCGCTGCCGACAACCGGCCGGCTTGCGATGTACGCGCAGATCATCCCAGGTGCCACGTACGGGAGTGCCGTCTGGCAGAGTGTCGGAGGGCTCGACGAGCGCGGCAATCAGTTCGGGATTCACGGGAGCCGTTCCGACGACAACGCGCCCGTCATGGACGGGATCGTGCAGCGGCTGCAGGGCGGCGCGATTTTTGTCTTCAACAACCTGACGTTCCAGGAAGTCGTGGTCGAGACGGGCGGCCTCTCGGCGGAGCGCGGCACCGGCGGCGTGCAGATGAACATCATCCCGAAAGACGGCGGCAACACGTTTTCGGGCAGCTTCAGCACCTCGCACAGCAGTCCCAGCCTGCAGGCCAGTAACTTGACCGACGATCTCCAGGCGCGCGGGCTCCGTTTTGCATCGTCGCTCAAGCAGCACTACGACACGGGCGGCGCCATCGGCGGCCCGATCCTGCGCGACAAGCTGTGGTTCTACAACGCCTACCGGTTCGGCGGGAATCAGCAGTACCAGCAGGGGAACTACTTCAACAAGCTCCAGGGCGTGAACGTCAGCACGGACCCCGTCTACAAGGTGACGTTCTACGAGCCGGATCTGAATCGCCCGGGATACACCGATGACTTCTACCGGGACTTCAGCCTGCGCCTGACGTGGCAGGCTGCGAGCAAGCACAAGATCGTCGCGTCGTACCAGGTGCAGCCGAACTGCAGCTGCTTCTGGCCGCTGCTCGAACTCGGGCCGCAGCAGGGTGTCCAGGGAACCCCGGAAGCGGTGGGAGCGCACAACTACAAGGTCAACTACCTGCCGCTCGTGTCCTGGACGTTCCCCGCGACCGACCGGATGCTCTTCGAGGCCGGCGCATCGGCCAACGTCTTCGACAACAACACGCTGCGGACCGACGCGAGCGTGGGGCTGGACACGATTGCCATCACGGAGCTCTCGGGGAACTTCCGGTACGGCTCCCGTGCGCTGGGGCTGACCCACGCCCAGGGCTACCGCGTGCAGCACAACCGGCAGTACCGGCAGCGGGCCTCGATGTCCTACATCACCGGGTCGCACGCCTTCAAGGTAGGAGGCGACTTCAACGAGTATTCCGAAGGGGAGCCGGGCAAGGCGAACGACTGGAACCAGATCAACGGGGCCCGCTCGTATGCGTTCCGGGACCGCATCCCGCAGCAGGTGACGATCTATGCCGTCCCGTTCGAGGCCCTGTGGCGTGCGCGGGACATGGCGGCCTACGCCCAGGACCAGTGGACCGTCCGGAAGTTGACGTTGAACCTGGGTGTCCGGTTCAACGGCTTCAACGGCAACGCTCCGGCGACGCAGATGCCGGAAGGCCCGTTCGTGCCGGCGCGCAGCTTCCCCGCAGTGCACGACTCGCCAAACTGGTTCAACCTCAATCCGCGACTGGGCGCCGCATACGACCTCTTCGGCAACGGCAAGACCGCCGTGAAGGTGTCGCTCGGCCGCTACAGCCGGTACCAGCCCAACATCAACGCCGTCGACCCGCCGGCCAACAACCAGGCGCCCAGCACGGCGCGCACGTGGACGGATGGGAACAGGAACTACGTGCCCGATTGCGATCTCCGGAATCCGGTCGCGAACGGCGAGTGCGGACCATGGTCGAATCTCAACTTCGGCCGTGTCGTCGGCGGCAACCGGCGTCGTGCCGAGGACGCGCGCGAGGGATTGAACGGCCAGGAGTACAGCTGGCAGGCGTCAGCCGCCGTACAGCACGAGCTCAGCTCGAACGTCGCGCTGAACGTCGGCTACTTCCGCACCTGGTACGGCGGGCTGCTGGCCACGGACAACCAGGCGATCACGGCTGCCGACTACGATCCGTTCTGCGTCACGGTCCCGAGTGACCGCCGGCTGCCCGGCGGCGGCGGGGGCCAGCTCTGCGGCTTGTTCGACATCAAGCCGACGGCCTTCGGACGCGTCGATAATGTCGTCACGCAGTCGTCCAATTACGGCAACCAGACCGAGGTCTACAACGGCGTCGACGTGACGCTGCAGGCGCGGTTCGGCACCGGCGGGCAGGTGGGCGGCGGTGTCAGCACCGGCCGGACGATCAGCGACACGTGCGCGCTCAATGCGCTCCCACAGGTGGGGGTGAACACGCTCTTCGGCGTCGACGTGGCGGCCACGGCGCCCATCGTGCCGCGGACGAGTGAGTTCTGCAGGGGCGAGCGGCCGGCGACGCAGTTCAAGATGCTGGTCGTGTATCCGCTGCCGTGGGACTTCCAGGTGAGCGCGACCTATCAGAACATTCCCGGCATCCCGGTCACGGCGAGCCGGGTGTTCACCAACGCGGAGATTCGGCCCTCGCTCGGCCGCGATCTGGGGCAGTGCCGCGGCGCGGCGACCTGCACCGCCAACGCGGTGATCGAGATGATTCCGACGGGGGCGCAGTTCGAGGATCGCCTCCAGCAGATCGACCTGCGGGTGACACGGTCGTTCCGCGTGGCGCAGGCGCGGATTCGGGGCAACGCCGACTTCTACAACCTCCTGAATGCGGGCGATGTCCTGAATATGACCACGCGGTACGCGGGGGCGACCGGTGGCCAGTGGCTGCAGCCGATTCAGATCCTGGGCGGGCGGATGTTCAAGTTCAGCGCGCAGCTGGACTTCTAGGAAGGGAACGCGTGATGCGGAAGCGGATCGAAGGGCTCGTGGTGGGCGCGGCGGTGACAACGGTCGCCGCCGCGTTCCTGTGGATTGCCGCGAGGCCAACCGCAGGTCAGGCGCCAGGGGGCGGTGTGCCGTCCCCCGGCGAGTGGCCGCGTTTCGCCGTGCCGCGGCTGGTGGATGGTCATCCCAACCTCAACGGGATCTGGCAGGCGATGGTGACGGCCAACTACAACCTCGAAGATCATGAGGCACAGGCCGGTCCCTATACCGAGCTGGTGGGCGCCTACGGCGGTGAGCCGGCGGGCCAGAGCATCGTCGAGGGAGGCACGATCCCCTATAGACCCGAGGCGGTCGCCAGGCGCCGGCAGAACTTCGAGAACCGCATGAAGGCCGACCTCAGCAATGACGAGCGCTGGCACGACCTCGGCGACCCGGAAATGAAGTGCTACATGCCTGGCGTGCCGCGTGCGACCTACATGCGGCACCCGCTTCAGATCGTGCAGGGCACGAGCGACGCGGTGTTGTTTTCGTACGAATTCACCGGCGCGACGCGGATCGTCAGGATGAATTGGAAAGAGGAGAGTCCTGGCGATTTCTGGATGGGCTGGTCGCGCGGCCGCTGGGAGGGGGACGCCTTCGTGGTCGATGTCACGGGGCAGCGCAAGGAAACATGGTTCGACCGGTCGGGGAACTACCATAGTGATGCGCTGCACGTCGTTGAGCGCTACACTCTTGTTGGGCCCTATCACATGATGTACGAGGCCACTATCGAGGATCCAAACGTTTATACCCGGCCATGGAAGATCAGCTTTCCGCTGTATCGCCGGATGGAGAAGAACGTTCAACTGCTCGAATTCAAGTGTCAGCCCTTTACGGAAGAGCTGCTCTACGGGCGGTTCAAGAAGCAGGGTGCCAATTGACGGCCGAACGGAGGTGTCGGATGAGGCGTCGACTTCTCGTGTCACTCGGCGGCGCGGTCGCGGTTGCCGGAGTGCTGAGCGTGACGGCTGTGGCGCAGGCCCAGCGGCAGTCGCCGCCGGCGGGTGCGGGCCGGACGGCGCCGGCGCCGGCGACGAGCGGAAGAGCCGCACCTGCGGCGAAGCCGGCTGCGGGGCGGACGTCCACGGCGCCGCGCACGCCGTGGGGCGATCCTGACCTGCAGGGCATCTGGAATTTTGCGACAAGCACTCCGCTCGAACGGCCTGCCGCACTCGGCGAGAAGGCGGTGCTGTCGGGTAATGAGGCCGAGCAGTTCGAAGAGACGCTCGCCTACGGCTTGACGCGGGATCGGCGCGACGGCGGCAATGAGGCCGACGTCGCCCGGGCGTACAACGAGCACTGGATGGACCCGAACCGGCTGAAACTGCTGTCCGACAAGCGAACGTCGCTGGTCATGGATCCGCCCGACGGCCGCATTCCGCCGCGCGTTCCCCCGACGCCCGAACGGCAGAAGCGGGCGCAGGAGGTGGCGGCGCGGGCGGCGCGCTTCAACGCCGGCCTGCCGCTCAGCGCGCAGGACTTCCAGCCGCCGGTCCGCGGGATCATCCGGACGGACATGCCGCCGTATCTGGGCACGATCTACAACAACACCGCGCAGATCTTTCAGAGCCCAGGCTACGTCGTCATCGAGTTGGAGATGATCCACAGCGCGCGCATCATCCCGATGGACGGGCGTCCGCATCTGGCGTCCGGACTCAAGCAGTGGCTCGGCGACACGCGCGGCCGCTGGGACGGCAGCACGCTGGTGCTCGAGACGACGAATTTCCGTAATGACATTGGCGCGCTCTATGGGGGCGCCAATGCCGACACCTTCAAGATCACCGAGCGCTTCACGCGCGTGGATCCGGACACCCTGACCTACGAGTTCACGATTTCGGACCCGACGACGTGGAGCCGGCCGTGGACAGCGATGGTGCCGTGGGGTCGGATCAAGCAGCAGTTGTACGAGTACTCGATCCACGAGGAGAACTACGATCTGGTGCACCTGCTGGCGGGCGCCAGGCTGCGCGAGGCCAGGGGTGAAAAGGTGCCGGCGTCGACGGGGCGTCGTCCCGCCGGCGGCGACGACAGGTAGGAGAGGTAGAACGATGCGAACGAGACTCTTCGTGGTGGCGGCGGCGATCGGCGTGGTGGCGGCGGCGGGATCCGTTGCGGCGCATCACGCGTTCAATTCGGAATTCGATCCGAATAAACCCGTGAAGGTGCAGGGTACGGTCAGCAAAGTCGAATGGATCAATCCGCATGCCTGGATCCACCTCGAGGTCAAGAAGGCGGACGGCACCGTCGAGAAGTGGATGTTCGAGGCGGGCACGCCGAACACGCTCATGCGGCGCGGCCTGACCAAGAACTCGCTGAAGATCGGGACCGAAATCATCGCCGACGGCTACCAGTCCAAAGATGGCATCTGCGAGCCGTCATGCCGGGCCAATGGCCGCGATCTGACGCTGCCGGACGGGCAGACGCTCTTCCTCGGGTCGGACAGCGGCGGGACGGCGAACTGAATTCGCGTTCGTCCTGGTCCGCGGGTTCGCGATGGCACTTTGGTGGGGGCAGTCTTCCTGGCCCCCACATCCTTCCCCCTGAAAACGGCCGACGCCGGTGCCGCCGGGGGCCGCAAACGGCCCGAAATCATGTAGAATCTCGCCCATCGCCGCCCGCGCCGGCATCCTTGGGGTGGGCGGTTCCCGGAGGTTACTGATGCAGACGCGTACTGTCACCGCGCCGGCTGTACTGCTGGTCACGCTGGTCGGGCTCTGCGCGGCCGACCTTGCCGCTCAGGCACCTTCTGGTACGAAATCGTTCGACGCGACATCGACAAGTACCGACGCGGCGATCAAGGCCGCGGCCGAGGCGGCCAGGGCCGCCGCGGCAGCGCGTGCGAACTGGACGCCGCCGCGGACGCCGTGGGGTGATCCAGACATGCGCGGCTACTGGCTGAGCCTCAGCTACACGCCGCTCGAGCGGCCGGCCGCGCTGGCCGGCAAACCGTTCTATACCGAGCAGGAAGCGCTCGCCGCGTTCAAGAAGGCGGTGGAAGAGGACGCCGAAGTCGATCCGCGCACGGTGCACTACGACTGGAAAGAGTATGGGATGGACGCGTGGCAGAGCCCGGTCCGGCCGAGTCTCCGCACCGCGCTGGTTGTCGACCCGGCGGACGGTCGCATCCCCGCGCTGACCCCGGAAGGCAGGACGCGGGCGGCGGCGGCCGGCAGGGGAATCGACGTGCGCAGCAGGGGTTTGTACGAGCGGTGTGTCACCGGGAATCAGGGACCGCCGCGCATCCCGGGCAATCACGACGCCGAGTCGCAGATCATCCAGTCTCCGGGCTACGTGGTGCTGCTCATGCAGTCGAACAGCGACGTGCGGATCATCCCGGTGGATGGACGCCCGCACGCCCCGTCGAGCGTAAAGTCGTGGCTCGGAGACTCGCGCGGGCGATGGGAAGGCACGACGCTGGTCATTGACACCATGAATTTTCATCCCGACCGGGAGTGGCGTGGGTCGGCGGGCAACATGCATCTGGTCGAGCGGCTGACGCTGGTGGATGCGAAGACGATTGAATACACGTTCACGGTCAGCGATCCGTCCACGTGGACCAAGCCGTGGACCGCGGAAGTGCCCTGGCCGCGTATCGAGCCCGGGTTGTTCGAGTTCGCGTGCCACGAGCAGAATTACGGCCTGATCAATGTCGTGAAAGGCGCGCAGATCCGCGCGCGTGAGGCGGCTGAAGGACGTGCGTCTGGCGCACGCGAGACGCCGGAGCGGGATCGCTAGACCGCCTGATCGTTCAAGGAGACCTGGGAGATCAATGAGAACCGCGCGGACCGCATCTTTCGTCGTCGTGGCATGGTTCGTATTCGCGCCGGCCGTCGCGTGGGCGCAGAGCAGCATCACGGGAGTGGTGAAGGACGCGTCTGGCGCGGTGCTGCCCGGTGTGACGGTGGAGGCGGCCAGTCCCGCGCTGATTGAGAAGGTCCGATCTGTAGTGACCGACGGCCAGGGGGTGTACCGAGTCGTGGATCTCCGACCCGGTCCGTACACCGTGACGTTCAGCCTTGCCGGCTTCAACACGTTCAGGCGCACCGGCATCGAGCTGCGAGCCGAGTTCACCGCGACCGTCGACGCCGAGCTCGCGCTCGGATCCCTCGCGGAGACGATTACGGTGTCCGGTCAGGCGCCGCTGGTTGATACCCGCAGCGCCCGCGCGCAGACGCAGTACGCCGCCGAGACGCTCCAGTCGCTTCCAGGGACCGGGCGGCTGTCGACGCTGATTTCGGTGCTGCCGGGGGCGGTCCTCAACAACGAAGGCGACCGCGCGTCCGGCGCGCTGAGCGACCGGTCGCAGACGCGGTTCGCCATTCACGGCGCGCCGAACGCGCAGCCGGTCGTCGACGGCATGAACACCGAGATGGCCGCGTCGAACACCGGCGTCTTCGTCTGGAACGCCGTTAACTTTCAGGAGGTTGTCGCGGAAACGAGCGGCATCGGGGCCGACCGCGACACGGGCGGCATGCAGTTGAACATGATCCCGAAGGATGGCGGCAACGTCTTCTCCGGGACGTTCAATCTTGCCTACTCCGGGCCCGACCTGCAGAGCAACAACATCAACGACGAGTTGATCGCCCGCGGGCTGGATAGTTCCACGCGGGGCCTGGCGTCCATCAAGAAATTCGTCGAAGCCGCCGGCGGTCTGGGCGGTCCGATCCGGGAGAACAAGGTGTGGTTCTTCGGCGCGGCGCGCAAGAGCATTACGCAGCAGTATGCCGCCGGCATCTACTGGAATGCGCTGAAGCAGCCCGAGAGCATGCTGTACCAGCCGGACCTGAGCCGGCCGGCGCACAGCAACGACTTCTATCGCGATTACAGCCTGCGCCTCACCGTGCAGGCGACCGAGAAGCACAAGGTCGTGCTCTCAGGGTCGTTCCAGCACAACTGCAATTGCGTCTACGCGTTGTTCCGCCCGCAGGGCGGCCCGCTGGTGACACCCGAGGCGGCCACCGCGCACGAGTACGAGCCGAATTTCAACGTCACGACCACGTGGACCTACCCTGCGACGAATCGTCTGCTCGTCACGTTCGCCGGAGGCGCGAATCACATCACGCAGACGAACACGCGGGGCGAGGGCGTCGATGAGAACAGCATCCAGATCACCGAGCAGTCCCTGGACCTGAAGTACGGGGCGGCATACGGTCCGGCCGCCGGCGGCGCGTCCTACTCGTCGCTGCCACGCCGGCAGTATCACCAGCAGTTCTCGGCCACCTACGTGACCGGGTCGCACAACCTGAAGACGGGGCTCAATCTGCGTGAGGTGCGGACGGGCGACAACGACAAGTACGGCCGCGACCTCTTCATGGCCAACCGGGCCATTCTGTATACGTTCAACAACCAGCGTCCGGTTTCATTGCAGCTGCTGTCGACGCCGAATCATTTCGAGGAGTCAGCCCTCGACCTCGCGCTGTATGCGCAGGATCAGTGGACGATTCGCCGAGTGACGATGAGTCTGGGGCTCCGCTACAACGACATCGACATGTCCAGCCCGGAGCTGTCGCTCGCACCCGGGTTTTTCGTCCCGGAGCGCCGGATCCCGGCGGCGGAGCACATTCCGCACTGGAGGAACCTGAGTCCGCGCGTGGGTGCCGCTTACGATCTGTTCGGCACCGGCCGGACGGCGGTCAAGGCGTCGCTCGGCCGCTACCCGGACATCATCCGCGTATCGCCGGCGAACCCGGCAAGTCAGATGTCGCTCGTCACGAACCGGTCGTGGAATGACAGCCTGTTCGGGGCTGCGGATCGGCGGAGCGGCAACTTTGCACCCGACTGCGATCTCCTGGACCCGGTGGCCAACGGTGAGTGCGGCGCCTGGTCGGACCGCAACTTCGGCCGGCAGAGGCTGTCGACCCGGAACGCCCCCGATTCCCTCGAGGGACTCAACAAGCAGTTCTACAACTGGCAGGCGTCGGTCACGCTCCAGCACGAATTGACCGAGGGCCTCGCCCTGAACGTCGGGTATTTCCGCACGTGGTACGGCGGCTTTCTCGTGACCAACAATGAGGCTGTGCCCGCCGCCGGGTACGACTCCTACTGCATTACCGCGCCGACCGATTCGCGGCTGCCCGGAGGCGGCGGCAACCAGATCTGCGGCCTGTACGATATCAATCCAGGATTTTTCGGCCGCGTCGACAACCTCGTGACGCAGTCCTCGAATTTCGGTGGCGGCCAGAAGCAGGTGTACAACGGCGTCGATCTGACGCTGAACGGCCGGTTCGGCGAGGGCGGGCAGTTTTCGGGCGGCGTCAGTATGGGCCGCACCATGACGGATAACTGCTACGCCAACGACAACGCGTCACTCACGGCTCCCGTCTTTCTGAACGTGCTCGCGCCACCGGCGACCTCAACGGTGCCGAGAACCTCGCAGTTCTGCCATATCACGCCGCCCTGGTCCTCTGGGACGCAGCTGAAGTTCCTGGCTGTCTATCCGCTCCCGTGGGATCTGGAGACGAGCGCGATCTTCCAGAACAGCCCCGGCGTGCCGATTACCGCAAGCTACGTTGTCACCAACGCCCAGGTCAGAGCGGCGCTTGGCCGCAACCTGGCGGCGTGTCCGAGTCAGACCGTGGCGACGTGTACGCAGACCGTCCGCACTGAATTGATTCCGCAGAACACGATGTTCGAGCCGCGGCTGACGCAGGTGGACGTGCGGGTGTCGCGTCTGTTTCGCCTTGGTGGGACGTCGCGGCTGCGGGGGAATCTGGATATCTATAACCTCTTCAATACGAGCAGCGTCCTCAGCATGACGCCGACCTACGGCGCTGCCTGGCTGAACGCCGCTCAGGTTCTGAGTGCACGGTTGTTGAGAGTCAGCGCACAGCTCGACTTCTGAGCGGTGGCGCAGGGAAGCGGAGGCAGGGAATGCGAACGGGATTGAACGGCTTGGCAGTCGCGACTGCGATAACGATCGGAGTGCTCTGGGTGACCGAGGTGCCGGCGCCGGGCCAGGGTCGGGGCCAGGCTCAGCCCGCCCAGGGGCGAGGTCAAGCTCAGCCTGCCCAGGGGCGAGGTCAGGCGCAGGCGCCGGCCGGCGGGCTGGCGCGGACCGAGGACGGCAAGCCGAACCTGAATGGGATCTGGCAGGCGATGACGTCGGCCAACTGGAACATCGAGGCCCACGGCGCCGAACCCGGCCCGCATCCGGAGATCATGGGCGCGTGG
Source organism: Acidobacteriota bacterium (assembly GCA_016213695.1). GTDB lineage: Bacteria > Acidobacteriota > Vicinamibacteria > Vicinamibacterales > UBA2999 > DATCJA01. The sequence continues at coordinate 50,265 of JACQZV010000005.1, forward strand.
GGAGCCCAGCCGGGCGGACTGGGCATCGTCGAAGGGGGAACAATCCCCTATAAGCCTGAGGCGCTGGCCCAAAGGCAGGCAAACCTGAAGAACCGGACGCTGGTGAAGATCACGAACGATCCGCACCGTTTCGACACCGGTGACCCCGAGTTGCAGTGCTTCCGGCCCGGTGTGCCGCGCGCGAACTACATGCCGTTTCCGTTCCAGATCTTCCAGACCCGCGAGCAGATCCTGATCGTGTACGAATACAAGGGGTCGCACCGGACGGTGTACATGGATCCGCACCTGGAAGCTCCGGTGGATTCCTGGATGGGATGGTCAAACGGCCGGTGGGAGGGCGACTCGCTCGTGATCGACGTGACGGGCTTCAACGGCCACACGTGGTTCGATCGCGCTGGCAACTTCGCGACCGACACCCTGCACGTGGTGGAGCGTTTCACGCCGAAGGGCCCCAATCACATCATGTACGAAGCGACGCTTGAAGACCCGGCTGTCTTCACGAGGCCCTGGAAGGTCAGCTTCCCGATTTACCGGCACGTGGAGCCGAACGCACAGCTGGTAGAATTCAACTGCGTACCATTTGTGGAAGAAATGATGTATACACCTCTCGGACTGTACAACCCGCCGAATCGATCGTCGCGGTGAGGAGGTTAACTAGCATGCGGACCCGGATTCTCCGAGCAGCGAGTGCCGTCACCCTGGTGACGGTGGTGGCCATGTGGGTGGCGGTTCTGGTCGCCCAGGCGCCAACCGGCGCGAAGCCTGATCCGAAGAACCCCTTCGATACCGACGCGGCGATCAAGGCCGGGGCGGATGTGGCCAAGAGGGAAGCCGCGCTCAGGAACTTCGTGCCACCGCGTACGGCATGGGGCGACCCGGACCTGCGTGGCTTGTGGCTGACGGCCACCTACACGCCGCTCCAGCGCCCGGCGGAACTTGCCAACAAGCCGCTCTATACCGAGGAAGAGGCGGTTGCCGCGTTCAAGAAGGCTGTCGAGGCCGATGCGGAAGTGGACCCGAGGACGGTCCACTACGACTGGAAGGAATACAGCATGGACGCGTGGCAGGGAGGCGCGAGGCCGAGCCTGCATACGTCGCTCATCGTTGACCCGGCGAGCGGCCGGTTGCCTGGGCTGGTGGCCGAGGCCCAGCAGCGCCGGGCCGCCGCGGGCGCCGCCGCCAAGCAGCGGGATCCGGCGGCGGGGGTGCGGACGTTCGGCAACTTGTACACGCGCTGCGTGCTCGGTCTTGGCGCCCTGCCGCTCGTGCGCGGCGGTCAGCCCGGGGCCGACTCGGCGGCCGCGGCCGCGGGCGTGACGGCGGAGGCTCTGTTCTTCCAGAGCCCCGGCTTCGTGACGATTGTGATGCAGTCGAACAACGACGTGCGAATTATTCCGGTCAACGGCGGCGCCCACCTTCCCGACCAGGTGCGGACCTGGCTGGGTGATTCACGCGGACACTGGGAGGGCAACACCCTGGTCGTCGAGACGACGAATTTCAACAACAAGGCGCCGGCGACGAACTTCCAGGGCTCTACCGAGTCGCTCAAGATTGTCGAACGTTTCACGCGCGCGGGCCCGAACACGCTGCACTACGCTTACACCGTGAGCGATCCGCGGACATGGAGCAGCCCCTGGTCGGTGGAAGCGGAGATGCCGCGCGTGGAGCCTGAAATCCTGTATGAATTCGCCTGTCATGAGCAGAATTACGGGTTGATCAATGTTGTGACGGGCACGCAGATTCGGGAGCGCGAAGCAGCGGCCCGGGGCGGAGCCGCCGCGCGGCCGACCGACGGCGGCGAGCGGTAATCAGCGTAAGGAAGGGAGCGCCACATGCAGATTCCGATGCTCCGGATTTCGGCGGGCGCGATGGTCGCCGGCGCGCTCGTTGCGAGCGCCGCGGTCCTGAGCGCGCAGACGCCGTCCGGCGGCCGGGCGGCGGGGCAGAAGACGACGAGCACTGACGCGGCGATCAAGGCCGGCGCCGAGGCAGCCCGCGCCGAGGCGGCGCTGAAGAACTGGACACCCCCACGGACGCCGTGGGGTGAGCCCGATCTGCGGGGCGTGTGGCACCTGGCCACCTATACACCCCTGCAGCGACCCCGCGAGCTGGCGAACAAGGCGTTTTACACCGAAGAAGAAGCCATTTCCGCGTTCAAGAGGGCGGTGGAGCTTGACGCGGAGGTCGATCCGAGAACAGTGCACTACGACTGGAAGGAATACGGGATGGACGCGTGGCAGGGCGGCGCCAGGCCCAATCTGCGGACGTCGCTCATCGTCGACCCGGCGGACGGTCGGTTGCCGCCCCGCACGGCGGAGGCGCGGGAGCGCGAAACCGCCCGCGCCGCGGCTGAGAAGCTGCGGGATCCGGCGGCAGGCATCCGTACCCTTGGCAACACCTACACGCGGTGCATCCTGGGTAATGGAGCCATTCCGCTCGTCCGCGGTGGCAATCCGGGATCGGAAGGGTCCGCCGGCGGCGTGACCGCTGAAGCGCAGTTCTTCCAGAGCCCTGGATATCTGACCATCGTGACGCAGTCGAACAACGACATTCGTATCATCCCGCTCGACGGACGGCCGCACGTACCCTCAACAGTTCGCCAGTGGTGGGGGGATGCGCGTGGCCACTGGGAAGGGAGTACACTGGTCGTCGAGACGACGAATTTCAACGACAGGGCGCCGGCGACGAATTTCCTGGGGTCGACCGATGCCTTGCAGGTGGTTGAACGTTTCACGCTGATCGCCCCGAACACGATCCGATACGAGTACACGATGACGGATCCGAAAACGTGGACGCGGCCCTGGTCGGTCGAGACAACGATGCCTCGAATCGAACCGTCGATCGTGTATGAATTTGCCTGTCACGAGCAGAATTACGGCGTGATCAATGTGGTGAAGGGCACGCAGATTCGGGAACGCGAAACCGCCGCGACGGGCGCCACACCCTCGGCGGGCGGCTATGAACGGTAACCTGTCATCAACGGGAACGTACGACAAAGGAAGGAGCACCATGCGGATCACATTCAGGCTCGTTGGCGCGGCTGTCGCACTCGGTTTGCTGCTGGCTGCGGTGCCAGTGAGTGCGCACCACTCGTTTGCTGCCGCGTTTGACGAAAACAAGCCGATTAACCTGCAGGGGAAGGTCAGCAAGCTCGAGCTCGTCAACCCGCACGCGTGGATCTGGGTCGACGTGGTCGGTGCCGACGGCAAGGTGACCACCTGGGGCATCGAGGGTGGACCTCCGACCAACCTGCTGAGGAACGGCATCACGAAGTTCAGCCTGCCGCTCGGAACCGAAGTCAAGCTGTTCGGCTATCAGGCCAAGAGCGGCGAGTCGAAGGGCGTCGGCGTGTTCGTCGAGTATCTGGACGGCCGGAAGGTGTTCATGGGCGGCTCAGCCCCGGGCGCCGACGGCAACGCGGCGACGACGACGTCGCAGAACCGCTAGATCGCGGGTACGCGCGATTTCGTTCGGGGCGGGGCCCTGGCGCCATCCGTGTCGCTCTTTCGTCTCTGTGAGTGGCTGGCGAACACCTCCGGGAGCATCGCGCTCCACGAGTCGCGCTACGTCTTCCTCGTCGTTCTGACGGTTCACGTCCTCACCCTGGCGGTCTTCGCCGGGACGGCCGTGATGATCGACCTCCGGCTGTTGGGGGTGGCGATGATGCGCGTGCCGGCGTCGGAAGTCATCGGGCGGCTCCTGCCCTGGAGCGGGGCGGGACTCCTCGTGATGATGACGTCGGGCGCGCTGCTTTTTTATGCGGCCCCGCTTGCCAGGTATGAGAACGTCTTCTTCCGCATGAAGATGGCGGCGCTGGCGTTGGCCCTCCTGAATGTCTGGCTCTTCCAACGGACCGTGTACCGAAGAGTCGGGGAGTGGGACGCAGACGCCGTCCCACCGGGTGCCGTGCGTGTGGCCGGAGGGCTGTCCCTGCTGCTCTGGGCATTCATCATCACGACCGGGCGCATGATGGCGTATCAGGACTACTGGTTCAACTGACCATGCTGCTCGAGTTGTGCCGCTGGGTTCAGTATTCGCCGCCGCTGGTCGCCATGCGCGGGTCGCCCATCCTCTTTCCCATTGTTGCCACGATTCACCTGATGGGCCTGGCCGTGGTTGGCGGCTCCGTGCTGCTTGTCGACCTTCGTCTTCTCGGCCTTGGACTGCGGAGGCAACCGGTGGCGGTCCTGGCGCGCGACGCCGATCGCTGGTTATTCCGGGGGCTTGTCGTGATGGTGTCCACCGGAATCCTGCTTTTCATGTGCTTCGCCACGAAGTACTACTACCTCACATTCTTCTGGGTAAAGATGGCGGCGCTGTGCGCCGTGATCGCCTTCACGGTATCGGTCCGCCGCCGGATCATCATGGGCCATGAGGGGGGCGTGAGCGCGGCGTCGGGCCGGCTCGTGGCGCTTGTGTCGCTGGCCTTGTGGACCACAGTGGCTCTCGGAGGTCGCTACATCGGGTTTCCCTGATCCGGCACCGCCCGCTGCCGGCGTGGGCGGTGACCGCTCTTCAGGTGGAAGGAGAGGAAGCATGCGGACCGAGCGAGTTCGGCGTCTGGCTGCACTGTTGTTCTCCCTGCTCGTACCCGGCTCGGCGTGGGCGCAGAGCAGTATTACCGGTACGGTGCGGGACGGATCCGGCGCCGTCCTCCCGGGCGTCACTGTCGATGCGACCAGTCCCGCGCTCATCGAAGGCACCCGGACCGCCGTGACCGACAGCCAGGGAGCCTACCGTGTCGTCGATCTGCGGCCCGGTGTCTACACGGTGACCTTCAGTCTGGCCGGGTTCAGTACGCTCAAGCGTGAGGGGCTCCAGCTGCCCGCCGAGTTCACGGCAACCGTCAACGGCGAGATGGCAGTCGGGGCGCTGGAGGAGACGATCACCGTCTCAGGAGAGGCGCCGACCGTCGACCTGCGCAGTTCCCGCGCGCAGGTGCAGTTTGCGCAGGAAACCCTGCAGTCGCTCCCTGGCACGGGCCGTCTGGCGACGCTCTCGGCCATCATTCCCGGTGCGACGTTGCGGCGCGAGAACGACCGGGGTGTCGGCGGGCTGAGCGACCGCACGCAGACGGCGTACAGCGTCCATGGCGCCCCTGAGGCGCAGCCGGTCGTCGACGGCATGAACCACCAGGTGGCGAGCCTGACGTCCGGCGTGTTCGTGTACAACCAGATCAATATCCAGGAAGTGGTGGTCGAGACGAGCGGTGTGGGCGCGGACCGCGATACCGGCGGCATGCAGTTGAACATGATTGCCAAGGATGGGGGCAATACCTTCTCCGGCATCGCGACGTTCGCGTACGTCGGTCCGAGTCTTGAGACGAGCAACATCAACGACGAGCTTCTCGCCCGGCACCTCGATCCGAACAGGGTCGGCTCGATCAAGAAGTTCAGGGACTCGGCGTTCGCCCTCGGCGGGCCGATTCGCCGCAACAAGCTGTGGTTCTTCGCGGGGGTCCGAGAAGGCGTGACGCAGCAGTACGCGGAGGGCGTCTACTACAACCGGCTCAAGCAGCCCGACTCGCTCCTGTACGAACCCGACCCGAGCCGGCCGGCCCATACCGACGACTACAGCCGGGACGTCAGCCTCCGTCTGACATGGCAGGCATCCGAGAAGCACAAAGTGGTTCTGGCCAATTCGTTTCAGCCGAACTGCACCTGCGTATTCAACCTGCTGAATCCCGGCACGCGCAGAACGCCAGAGGCATCAGGGCCCCATCACTACAATCCGCACTACCTTCCCAGCGTCGCCTGGACCTACCCGGCGACCAGCCGCGTGCTGTTTGAGGCCGGTGGGACGGCGTACATCATCAACCAGAACGACAAACGGGAGCCGGGTGTCAGGGAGACCGACCTCCAGATCACCGATCAGGGGCTCAACCTGATGTACGGCAACATTCCCACTCGAACCCTTCCCCGGCGGCAGTACCAGGGACGGGTCGCGGTGTCCCGTATCACAGGTCCGCACAGCTTGAAGACCGGCTTCACGGTGAGGCAGGTGCGAATCGGCGACATCGAGAGACTCGGCCACGACTTGTGGATGCACAACGGCTCGATCAACTACCGTTTTCGCGACGGGATCCCCAATCAGCTGACGCTTACCGATGCGCCCTGGAACTTCGAGGAATCCGTTCGTGACTTTGCCGTGTACGCCCAGGACCAATGGACGATACAGCGCCTCACGTTGAACATGGGTCTGCGCTACAGCGACGCCAAGGCGTGGACGCCGGAGCAGGTGCTCGCTGCGGGCTTTTTCGTGCCCGAGCGGCGGTTCGCGGCGGTGGAGAACGTGCCGCACTATCGCAACCTCAGCCCGCGAGTGGGCCTCGCCTACGACCTGTTCGGGACGGGCAGGACGGCGCTGAAGGCCTCGCTCGGGCACTACCCCGATCGCGTCATTCAAGCGTCGGCGAACCCTGCGGTGAACCTGACGCGCAACACCAGCCGCAACTGGGCCGACACCAACAGGAACTATCGTCCGGACTGCGAGCTGCTCAACCCCGCGGCAAACGGCGAGTGCGGCGCCTGGTCGAACCTGAACTTCGGGCGGGCGAGGGTCGAAACGCGGTACGCCGCCGACGCGCAGAGCGGATTCAACAACCAGTTCGACAACTGGCAGGGCTCGGTGTCGGTGCAGCACGAGATCGGTCCCGGCGTGGCGTTGAACGTCGGCTACTTCCGCACCTGGTACGGCGGCTTTGTGGCGACCGACAATCAACTGGTCGGGTCGTCCGACTTCGACGCTTTCTGCGTCACTGTCCCCGTGGACCAGCGGTTGCCGAACAGCGGGCAGCAGTTGTGCGGCCTGTACGACGTCAGGCCCGCCGCCTTTGGCCTCGTCGACAACCTGACCACGCTTGCGTCGCACTATGGAAAACAGACGCAGGTCTTCAACGGCATGGATATGACCGTGAGCGCGCGGTTCGCGGACCGCGGCCAGCTGTCCGGCGGCGTCAGCCTGGGCCGGACGGTGACCGACAACTGCTATCAGAACGACGACCCGTCGGTGCTCGGCCAGAACGCGCTCGCGACCTATCCCCGCACAGAGGCGTTTTGCCATCTTGCGCCGCCCTGGTCGGCCGGGGCGCAGATCAAGTTGATTGCCGTGTATCCACTCCCGTGGAGCATCCAGACGAGCGCGATCTACCAGAATAGCCCCGGCATTCCGCTGACGGCCCAGTACGTGGCGAGCAACGCCGCGATTGTGCCGTCGCTCGGCCGGAACCTCGGGTCGTGTCGCGGGGCCGCCACGTGCAACGGCAATATCACGGTGGACTTGATTCCTCCGACGGTTCTCTTCGAGCCGCGGCTCCAGCAGCTGGATCTGCGATTTTCCCGGATTGTGCGCCTGGGCGCGACGCGCCGGCTGCGCGGCGACCTGGACATCTACAACGTCTTCAACGCCAGCAACGTCATCAGCATGAATACAACCTACGGGTCTGGCTGGCGGGACGTGCGACAGATTCTGGGCGGGCGCCTCCTGCGCCTCGGCGGGCAGTTCGACTTCTAGTGGATCAGCCGCGGGCCCGCTTTTCGTACACGCTATGCAATTCCGATATAGCGCGGTGGACCGTATCCCATTCTGAGTCTTCCCCGGAGCGGCCGTAACTGACTGATCTGGAAGCAGCTTAGGGGTTTTATCGGCAGTCCGGAACACCGATTGCTCCTGCCCGGTGCAGCTCCTCCCCCCGGAGGATTCGTATGCACGCTATTGGTCTGCGTAGCTGGTTCCTGGTCGGGCTCGCGGCCGCCGCCCTGACGGTCGGCTGTGGCTCTGGTAACGCCCTGTATTCGCCGACCGCCCCCACGGGTGCGCCCGGGTTGACGACCCTGACGGCCGATGACGGGCTGGCCGCTTCTGCCAGCGCAGCTCAGGAGAGCGGGTTCTCCACGCTCGGGAAGGGTGGCGGTGGAACCGATGGCCACGGCAGGGACGGCGACAAGGACAAGGAGAAGGAAGCGGAGAGGGCTGAGAGGGGCAAGGGCGGCCATGCGCCCGACGCGGACGACGCCGCCGGCCACCCCGGGCGCAGCCACGAAGACAAGGTCGAAGGCTTTGTCAGCGCCACGAGCGCCGACACGCTGACTGTTCGCGGTGTCACCGTCAAGATCGTTCCGACAACGGTGATTCGCCATGGGCACAGGGTCCTGACAGCGGCGGCTATCGCGGTCGGCGACCATGTGCAGGCGCGCGGCACGATGAACGCCGACGAGACGGTGCTGACCGCGATGGAAATCAAGGTTGAGGACACCGGAGACGACAACGACGACGATGAGGACGGTGAAGATGCGGCCGGCGTGGCATTGCGGGGCGTCGTCGCCGGGCTGACGACGGGTACGACGGGTTGTCCGAACCTGACGTTCACGGTCGGCGTCGTGACTGTAAAGACGGGCAGCCGCACGACGTTCGATGACGTCACATGCGCCGCGCTCGCCAACGGGAACATCGTCGAGGTGAAGGGATCGACACAGCTCGACGGGTCGGTGCTGGCCGCGACCGTGGAACTCGAGGCCGGGCCGAACCAGGTTGAGGGGAGGATTGCCGGACTCGCGGGAACGGCCTCCTGCCCGGCGGTGACGTTCACGGTGGGGACGATCACCGTGACGACCAGCGCCTCGACGACCTATACGGGGGTCACGTGTGCGACGCTGGCCAACGCGACCAAGGTGGAAGTCGAAGGGACGCTGAGCGGCGCGACGCTCGCGGCCGCGTCCATCGAGAAGAAATAGCTCGTGGCGCCGGAGGTCTCTAACGCTGCGCGGTCTGGGCGGGAACGGGCTTGATCACGCCGTTCTTCGTGAGGAACGCTTCGATCGCCGCCCAGGCGCGCAGCATCTGTTCGCGCGGAAAGTTGCCGTGACCTCCGCCAGGTACTGTGAAGAGTTCCGCCGCCACGCCGGCCTTCTTCAGCGCTTCGATCTCGCTGACCCCCTGTTCGTAGGGAACCGTCGGGTCGGCGTCGCCATGAATGTGGATCGTCGGCGGCAGACCCGGACGGACGTAGGTGGCCGACGACACGAGCCTGGCCACGTCCATCCGATTGGGCTGAGGCCCGATCCAGGAGACCGCGTAGTCACGGGCCGGATCGTCAACGAGCTTGGTGTAGTCGAATACGCCGTACCAACTGACGATGGCGGCCACCTTGATCGGCTCACGCCCGGGGCAGCGGCGATCGAGTCCGGCCGATTCGGGAATCATGCCCGCAATCGACGCGAGGTGCCCGCCGGCTGACTGGCCCGTGATGACAAGCCGGTTCGCATCGATGTTGTACTGCTTGGCGTTCTGGGCCAGCCAGCGGAGCGCGCACCGCGCATCCTCGACCGCGGCCGGCGCCAGGGCGACGCCGCTCGATCGGTACTCCACGTTGACGGCGTTGAATCCCATCTGCAACCACGGCAGCATGTTCAGTACGGAGGCTTCCTTGACCGAGGCGGCGCGGTAGCCGCCGCCATGGAAGAACACGGCTGTCGGCAACGGCGCTGCGATGCCTCGCGGCCGGTAGATGTCGAGCTTCAGATCCACGCCGCTGGCGGTGAGATACGTGAGGTTGGGGCTGACCTGCGTGCCCGTCGCAAGAAAGCCGGCAAACGCGGCGGCATCGTCGGCAGGCCGCTGGGCGAGGGCTGCCGGGGACGGGAGCACGAACAGAGCGCCGCTCATGAGCGCCAGCACGAGGACACGTGGCATGGAGGTTCTCCCTGGGCGGGAACTATATCAAGTCACAGAGCTCAAGTCACAAGGCACAAGGCACAAGGCCGCTGCGTCGATCCTCAGACGTAGCGCCAGCGGAGCAGACGCCGCTCCAGGCGTTCCGCCAGCGCGAAGAGCACGAGCGCGCACGCCATGATGAGGACGATGAGTGCGAGGGTGAGCGCCGCGTTGTACGTGCTCTGTGCGAACTGGAGGAGATAGCCGAGCCCGCGGGTGGAGGCCACGAACTCGCCCACGACCGCGCCGGTAAAGGCGAAGCCGACGGCGATCTTCAGGTTCCCGAGCACCCAGGCTGCGATGGAGGGGAGATAGACCTCCTGAATCAGCGCCCGTCTCCCGCCCCCGAGCGTGCGGACCCGTTCGACCAGCCGCCGGTCCACTTCCTTGATTCCGCTGTAGACGGCAAAGAAGATCAGCACGGCCACCAGGATGAGCGCCAGCGCGATCTTAGAGGCGAGACCGATGCCCAGCCAGATGACGAAGAGCGGCGCCAGAATGACGCGGGGGATGGCGTTGAGCAGGATCATCACGGGTTCAAGCAGTTCCGCGACGCCAGGGAGCAGCGCGGCGGCGAATCCGAGCAGCATGCCCAATGCCACGCCGGCCAACAACCCTGCGAATGCCGACACGAGCGTCGCTTCGAGATGCCTCCAGATGTCGCCCTGCACAAAGAGGGAGACGAGCACCGACGCGACACGGGAGGGCGCCGGCGCGTAGAAGGGGTCGATCCAGCCGGCCCGGGCGGCCGTTTCCCACGCCGCCGCGAGGAGGAGGAACGCCGCCGTCCGCCTGGTGCCGGGTCGCGCGGTCATTCCAGGTCCTTCCAGAGCCGCTGCAGGAGCGGTGCGAACGCCTGGTCGGCGCGCGAGGCGAGGACGTGGCGCGGACGTGGGATCGGGACGGGATGTGCGGCGCGAATGGTCGCGCGCGGCCCCTGCGACAGCACATAGACCGCGTCGGAGAGCGTAATCGCCTCTTCGAGATCGTGCGTCACGAGCAGGACGGTCAGGTGCTTGCGCTCAACCCAGGTGAGCAACTCCTCGGTGAGGCGCATGCGCACGATGGCGTCGAGCGACGCGAACGGCTCGTCCATCAGCAGCAGCCGCGGCTCGAGGGCGAGCACCTGGGCGATGGCGACACGCTTGCGCTGGCCGCCGGAGAGCTGGCGGGGGTAGCGGTCTTCCAGGCCTGCAAGGCCGAGGGACACGAGCCATCCCTGCGCGGTGGCGGCGGCGGCTTCCGGCGCGACGCCCCGAATGCGCAGGCCCAGCGTGACGTTCTCGCGCACCGTCCGCCACGGAAGCAGCGCGTCGTCCTGGAACAGGAAACCGACGTCCGCAGCGTGGACGCCAAGATCGACCTCGCCGTGTGTGGGGGTCAGGAGGCCGGTGACCGCCCGCAGGATGCTGGTCTTGCCCGACCCGGATGGCCCGACGAGACTCGCGAACTGCCCGACCTGGACGTCGAGGTCGATGCCGTCGAGGACCGGCTCAGCGCCATAGGCGACGGTGAGCCCGCGGATGCGAAGCACTTACGTGCCGAGCACGGCGGTGTCGAGTACCTGAGCAAGGTCCACCCGGCCGGCCTCCAGGATGCCCGCGATCTCCTGTGACTGCGCCACGCGACGGGCGGCATCAAGCTCGATCGCGGCCCGCTCGGGATAGAGGGAGCGGCGGTAGCGCTCGAGAATCCTCTCGAGCTGCGCGACGTCGCTGCCGGCGACAAGGGCGGGAGGCAGCGCGGCGATGATGTCGGCGGGCGGAATGGTGCGCGTGTCGGCCAGGCCGCGCTCGAGGGCTGCGGCGAGCCGGCGCATCTCGGCGAGGCGCGCGTCACGCTCGGCGGCACGCACCGAGACCCCCATGAACTCGTAGGGGCCGCCGAGGTACCGTCGGGCCTGCTCGATGTCCATGAAATTCACCAGCTCGCGTCCTCCCGCCGCGACGATGAGCGTCAGGGCCGGCTCCTGCACCATGGCGGCGTCAACCTGACCGATCCGCAGCGCGTCGAAGACATTGGTGCCGATGGTCGCAAACTCCACCCGGCGCGCGGCGATACCAGCCTGGTCGAGCAGGAACAGCAGCAGGGCGTGGTCGGCATTTCCCTGGCCGGAGATGGCCACGGTCGTGCCCTCGAGGTCCTTGACCGTGCGGATCGCCGCGCTTCGGCCTGGCGCGACGGCCAGGGCATAGAGCGGCAGGCGGCCGGTGGAGGCGAAGCGGCGGATGGCGGCCCCGTTTGCGACAGCCTGAAGCGCCACGTCGAACGACGTGCCCGCGTACTCGACGGCGCCGCCAACCAGCGCCTGCATCGCGGCGTTGCCCCCGCGCGTGTACACGAGCTCCACGGCGAGGCCCTCCGCCGCAAAATGTCCGCGCGCCCGCGCGACCTCGTACGGGACGACGCACAGCAGTTGTCCGCAGAAAGCGAGGCGGACGGTCGCGCCGGCCTGCGGCTGGCGGCTGCAGGCGGCGAGCGCCAGCCCGCCGGCGGCCGTCGCCAGTCCCTTCAGCGCGGATCGGCGGTCGAACGACGATGGAACCGGCCGGTCGTGCGGACCCTCGCGCACGAGGCCGGCAAGTTCAGGTCGTGTTGCGTCGCAGCACCCCATGGCAACGGGTCTCAGTGTATGGGTCAATCCCGAAGGGGAGAGCGCAACTCAGCGGGCGGGCTGAGCCGCGGCGGCCCGTTGGGCCATCCGCTCCTGCATCTGACGAGTCAGATGCGGCACGAGGCCGACCATGCGCTGCAGCACCATCAACTGGCCTCGGTGGTGCATCTCATGTTCCTTGGCGGAGAGCAGCATCTCGAAGCGCGTCTTGGAGGCCGGCTGCGCGCCGGGCATCTGCGTCACGGGCTCTCCCAGGAAGGCCTCCGGCAGGCCTTCGAGGTACGAGGCGAAGGCGTCACCTTCCGCCTTGAGGAACGCCACGATCTCCGCCTTGCTGCGCGGCTTGGCCTCCTCGGCCGTCATCTTCTGGAAGAGTTCCATGAAGTTGACCTTCTGGATGTCGGCAACCCTGTTGCCGTGGATATGGCGCTGGATGCCCGGTCCGAGCGCAACGTGCACGAGCGTCTGGCCGATGCTCCGGCAGTCGGGCGCCGCCTTGAAGCTGTACTTCGCCTCCGGAATATCCTCCGCGGCCTGTATGGTGTTGCTCCGAACTGTGCGGAAGCTCGCCGCGAGTTCTTTCCCTCCGTAGTACGTCATCGTGTCCCTCCCAGTAGGTCCTTGTTCATCAGGTCGATACGTTGTTCGTCGTCATGGCTTGCCACGATGACCAGGCGCGGCTCGGTGCGCGACAGCTGGTTCAGCCAGCGAAGTTGATCCATGACGGTGGCTTGATCCTCGGTCACCCAGGGCGCGTCCTTGCCGGTCACGAGCCGGACGCCATCCATGTGCCACGTGGTGTCGCCAATGAGGAGATACTCCCGCCCGGACTGAAGCGCGACAAAGATCATCTGCGATCCAGGTGTGTGCCCGGGCGCTTTGACCGCGGCCATGCCGGGCGCCACCGGCAGATATCTATCGTAGTCGACAACGATGAAGCGCCGCGCCAGATCGTCACTTACCGCGATCTCCGGCATCTGCGGCGCCTTCATGAGGCCCTGGAGCTGCGTGCGGGTCAGGATGGTCTTTGGCGCCAGTTCGGCGGCCGCCGGCGTGTGTACGACGCCGGCCACGTGATCGCCGTGCTCGTGGGTGACAATGATGAGACGAGCCTCGCGGACGGCCCGGGCGACGGTGCGCGCCGCCTCAGCGTCGTAGGGCTCCTCGACGCCGCGGCCGAAGAATCTGTGGACATCGAGGTCCATGCCGGCGTCGACCATCACGGTCGAGTCGGGGTAGACGACCTGGAAAGCCGTTCGGGCCTGCACGCTCGGAGTGGCCGGCGCGCCCTTGATCGAGAAGTTCTTCGTCCTGCGGCTCTCGGCGAATTTCAGGATGTTGATTCGAACCGGATGCGGTCCCGGAACGAGCGCCGCAGTACGCCTGAGGTCGCCCAGGTTCGCGGTCCAGGCTGTGCCAGGACTTTGCGCCAGGACCGACGCGGTGTCCGGCAGCGCAACCGCCGCCGCTGTTGCCAGAACAAGAAGGACCGGGCGAAACCGCATGGGCAATCTGAAGGCCTTAATGGTAGCGCAGGTCGTATCGTGGTCACCGAACGCACGAGGCGGTGATGTGCTCCTGCGGTAAGCGGCGGGCTGGCCGGGTCAGGCCCTGCGAGCCTTGAGCGCCGCGAGAAACTCGGCCGGCGGCTGCGGCCACCGGCCGCGCTCCTCTTCAATAAGAATGGCTACGTCGACGGCCGGGCGTAATCTACCATCACGGCCAACATCGCAGAGCGCCGCACGAACGAAAAAAAAGGGACGGGCCTCGCGACCCGTCCCTCCACGTCTGCCGGCCGTCTGGATCTACTGGCCGGGTGCGAAGCAGTACAGATAGCCGTTGCCGCCGGTGGCCACCAGATTCGGCTGGCTGCAGCCGCGGCTGCCGTGCGCCGAGTTCCACGAGCCGTTGCCGCCGCCGTTCTTGTCGTGGTGGCCGAGCTGCACCTGGCCGCGGCCGTCCGTGTTGGCCGAGTAGTTGTTGCAGGTGTGGTCCATGCCGTCGGTGAACGCCCGGCCGTCCGGCGTCGAGCCGGTCAGGATGTCGTGCTGGTTCGGCATGTCGCCGACGCCGTTGATCACGTCGCCCTTTTCGTTGCGCGCGCTCTGCTTGTTGATGCGGTTTCCGAGCCGCGCCACGTCGAGCGTGTCGCCGTGCAGTTCGGCGAGACTGGCCGCGACCATCCCGCCGCGGGAGTTGTACCAGGGTCCCTGGCCGATCCGGTCGCGCGCGTTCACCGCGCCCGGGCCCTGCGTGCTCAGGTACGCGACCCACTTCGCGTTGCCGCGCCCGGCCGCCTGCGCCAGCTGCTGGCACCACGCATCGGCGCCTGCCAGGCCGCCGTAGTTGGCCCCGTCACCCTTCGACGTGCCGGTGACGAAGAACGACATCGGTTGAGGGGGTGCCTGCGCGCCGCCTCGACCACCCGCGGGTTGCTGTTGCGCCAGCGCCAGATACGATCCCAGGGTTACCAGGAGCGCCAGCGCGGCAAGAACCGGTCGTAGGTATTTCATAGCCTGTCCTCTCCGTCTCATCTATCCGTCTCGTCTCAAGGGGTTGAAGGGCTGATGTGCCGCCAGATCGGTGACGCATGTTACCTGACCGGCCGGAGGCGCGTAAAGCCCGGCGGGCGGGCCGGAGCTAGGCGTAGGGTCGCAGCGCCAGGAACGGTTCCACCGGCAGGTGGCGTGGGTCGCCCGGATAGTACACACGCTCGAGAAACAGACCCGAGGCGGGCGCCGTGAGGCGCGCGGGCAGCGGCGAGGGTCCTTCGAGCAGCGCCGCTGCGGCGTCGACATCCAGCCCGCCGCGGCCGACCTCCACCAGGACGCCGACGAGTCGGCGGACCATCTTCCACAGGAAATGCGAACCTTCGATGTGGACGAGGAGCAGGTCGCCGCGCTCATGGAGGTCGAGCGTGTCCACGAGCGCCTGCGTCGACTTCTCGTCGGGATCGTCGTCCGAGAAGGCCTGAAAATCGTGCATGCCGACGAACCGGGCGGCGGTCAGGCGCATCGCGCCGAGGTCGAGTGCGTCCTTGACCCACCAGACGTACGCCTTGCCGAACGCCGTCCGGCGCCGGGCGATCTGATAGAGGTAGCTGCGCGCGACCGCGTCGTGGCGTGCGTGGAAGCGGTGCCGCACCCGCTCGATCCGCAGCACGTTGATATCGGCGGGGAGATTGTCGTTGATACGCCGCCGCAGCGTGTCGGGCGGCAGGGACGAGTCGATGTCCAGGTGCGCTACCTGCGCCAGCGCGTGCACGCCGGCGTCGGTCCTGCCAGAGCCGTAGATCTCGAAACGCTGCGCCCCGGTCTCCCGAATGGCCGCCTGGATCTCGCCCTGGATCGTCCGCGCGTTCTTCTGCACCTGCCAGCCGCTGTAGCGCGTCCCGGCATATTCAATGGTGAGTTTGAGTTTCATCGCCTGTCGGCGTCATCCCCGCATGTTCGCGGGGTGGCGTCACGGGGTGCGCCCGCGCATCTGCGCGAGGAGGTCGCCGAGCTGCTTCAGTTCCTCGCCGTACGTCGCCCAGTCGCCCTTGCGCTGCGCCTCGACGGCGCGGTCGTAGTGGCCCCGTGCCTGCGTGGCGAGTGCGGTGAGGTCGGGCGTGCCGGACGGAGCCGCCGGTGCCGGCGCTGCCGCGCCTCCTGGAAGCGTGAGGCCGCGTACGGTCTCGGTGTCAGGGCGCTGGGCGGGGGCGCCTCCGAAAAGGCGGATCAACCCCGCGTCGAGCGTCGGCTCCATCACAATCTGGTTCTGGTATGCCACGATGACGCGGGTCAGCTCCGGAATGCGGCCGCCGGAGGCGCGCAGGTACAGCGGCCGCACGTAGATGAGCGACTCCTCGATGGGAATGACCATGAGCGTGCCCCAGATCACCTGCGAGCCCTGCTGATTCCAGAGCGTGATCTGCGGCGAGATCGCCTGGTCCTGGTTGATCCGCGCGACCACCTGCCGCGGCCCGAAGATCACCTTCTGCTTCGGGAATTGAAACACCCGCAGCGTGCCGTAGTGGCCGCCGTCGCTGCGCGCTGCCAGCCACGCCGCCAGGTTGTCGCGGTTGCGCGGCGTGAAGGGCAGCATCTGAATGAACTCCGGCTCGGTTTCACCCGGCAGCCGCATGATCGTGTAGTACGGCTGCATCGGACCGGCATCGCCCGTGTCATCGATGACCGGCAGCTGCCACTGGTCTTCGCGATTGTAGAAGACCGCGGGCTGCGTCATGTGATACGTCGCGTAGACCGAGGCCTGGATCGCGAAGATGTCCTCGGGATAGCGGATGTGCTCGCGCAGCGTCGCCGGCATCCGGTCGAGCGGTGCGAAGAGGCCCGGGAATATCCGGGCATAGGTGGCCGCGATGGGATCGGCCGGATCCGCCAGGTACACGGTCGTCGTCCCGTCGTAGGCGTCGATGACGATCTTCACCGCATTGCGGATGTAGTTCAGGCCGCGCGCCCCGGCGGCAGGAGTCGCGTACGGATACCGGGTGCTGGTCGTATAGGCGTCGTACATCCAGTAGAGGCGGCCGTCGGCGACGACGAGGTAGGGATCGCGATCGTAGGAGAGAAACGGCGCCAGCTTCTGCACGCGCTCGCGGATATTGCGGAAGAACAGGATCCGGCTCTCGTCGTTGATGTCGTTGCTCAGCAGGATCTGGTAGGCCCCGAAGCGCAGGGCAAACACCAGCTTGCGCCAGAGCGACCCGATCGGCACGCCGCCGCGCCCCTCGTAACGCGCGAAGACGTTGTCCTCACCCCTGGGGTAGTGGAACTCGCGCGTCGCCGTCCGCACGATCACGTAGTCGCTCGACAGCTCGCCGTAATAGAGGCTCGGCTCCTTGATGGGCAGCTCCGGAATCGTCTCGAGCGGCAGGTTGCCGACAAACAGCACCGGCAGCCCCTCGCTCGTGACCTGGTTGACCGGTCCGAGCGTCAGGCCGTAGCCATGCGTGAACGTGAGCCGGTCGTTGACCCACGTGCGATTCGGCAGGCTCGCCGTGTCGAGCTCGCGCGGCGACAGCATGATCTGCCGGAGTGTCCCGTCGATCCGGTAGCGGTCGTTGTCGACGCCGACAAAGTCGTAGTACGTGCGGATCACCTGCAGCTGCCCGAAGGTGTCGAGCAGCGGCTGGTGGTCCCAGAGGCGGACGTTGCTGATCGTCGCCGTGTTGCGCGTCAGGTCCTGTGATGTCAGCGTCGCGTCGCCGGTCAGTTCCTGCGCTTCGACGCGGTCAAGGGCGAAGGCGCGCCGCGTGGCGTCGATGTTGTGCTGGATGAACGGCGACTCCCGCGTCTGCTCGTTGGGCGAGACAATGAAGCGCTGCAGGATGGCCGTATACACCCCGCCCCCGACGGCCACGAGAACATAAAGGGCGGCGGCCGCCGGAAGCGGCCAGTTGCGCGGGGTGAACGCCTGGACCAGCGCCAGCGCCGCGCCAATGAGGGCGGCCCCTGTCAGGATCAACGCGGCGGGCATGCGTCCGTTGACGTCGGCGTAGCCCGGCCCGTAGATGAGGTTCGACGGCTCGACGAGCAGTTCCGCCTGTCCGAGCCATGCGCCCGCCGCGAGCAGCAGCAGGAAGAGCGCGGCGAGCAGCGACAGATGCCGCCGGGCGCCCGGCGTCATCCAGACCATGGCGCCGAACCGTGAGCTGAGGCTGCCCGACACGAAGTAGAGCAGTCCGGACGCCAGGCCGGCAAGCAGCACCAGGCCCTGCGCGAGCCCCCGAACGAACTGGTAGAACGGGAGCGAGAAGACGTAGAAGCCGGCGTCCCGTCCGAGCACCGGGTCCGCCTGGCCGAACGGCACCGCGTAGCGCCACGCCAGCCACATCTCCCACTGCGATCCGGCGTACAAGGCGATGAGGGCCGCCACGACGACGGCGAGCCCGGAGGCGATCGTCCGGAGCTGCTGGCGGCCGGGCATGGGCAGCTGGACGCCCTCGCGCGTCGTGAACACGGGGCGGAGGTCACCGATCGAGGCGAGGGCCACATGCAGGTTCCCCGCGAGCCATGCGGCGGCGGCCGCAAAGACGATCACGAAAAGCAGGGACTGCGCCCGGAGGACCGTCAGAAACACCTGCTGGTAGCCCACTTCGCCGAACCACAGCCAGTCGGTGTAGAAGCGGACGGCGGACGGCCCTGCGAAGAAGGCCACGGCGACCAGGGCCAGGACGACGAAGCGAAGGGGTCGGTGCATAAGGTATGGAGCCTAGTATCTGTCGGAGGCGGATTGAAGGTCGGCTCGCACCTCTCGGGCGAGCCCGGCAGGGCTGACGACGCGCGCAAAGGGTCCCCAGCTCAGAATCCAGCTGCGCAGGGCCCAGTCGTGGCAGACCTCCATCGAGAGCCGGAGCGTGCCGTCGGGGTGCTCCCGCATCTGCTGGGAAGTGTGCCACACCCGCGCCCGGACGTACGGCGCCACCTTGGGCGCGAACTCCACCTCGACGTGCGCCGGCGGGCCGGTGTTGACGCCGAGCGAGTTGGCAAAGACGTCCTTGCCGAGCGGCTGTTTCGGCGTGAAGGTCTGCTTTTCGAGGGAGACCGACACGATGCGGTCGACCGCAAAGGTGCGAACGTCCTTGTACGCCGGCACGTAGGCGAGCAGATAGAGCCCGCCCTGCGCGAATTCCAGCCGGTATGGATGCAGTTCGTAGTCCTTGACGCCGCCGCTCGACACGGAGTGATACCGCATGGTGGCGACGCGGCGGTGGAGCGTTGCGTCGAGGAGCTTGGCCATCGCGTCAGGCGCCGTGTCGCCCCCGCGGGCCCGCGGTCCGGGCTTGGCGCTGAGGACGGCGGGCAGCTCGTCGAGAAACTGCCGCATCCGAGGGGAAAGCAGCTTTTCCAGACGCGCGAACGCCAGGCCGAGATCGCGCTGGAACGGGGTGCTGGCCACCGCCTCGAGCAGGTTGCGGCTCAGGTACAACGCGCACAGCTCCGGCAGCGTAAAGCCGGTTTCGAGCCCCCCAAGCACGTGGCCGTCGAGCCGCCACGAGACCCGCCCCTCGTCGTCACGCTCGTCGAAGAGGGGGAACCCGGCTTCCTGCAGCGCGGCGAGATCCCGCCGGATCGTCCGCGTGGTGACGTCCAGCTCGGCGGCGAGCGCGGTAATCGTCACCCCATGCCGGGACGATTCGAGTGCATGGAGCACCCGCCATTGCCGGATGACCTCCTGATTGCGGGGCACAGCCCATCCTACCGCCAGTTCCGGGCTTCAGGCCTCACCCCTCTTCCTTCAGCCTTCTGAGTTCGCGTCGCCGGCGGCGGTCGGGCGTGCCGGCCGCGCGCGCGGCCGCGCGATAGACGCGCTCGACACGGCGCATCTCCACTTCTTCGGGCGTCGGCTTCGGCGTCACGTCGTCGTAGAGGACGCGCGCCTCGGACTTCTTGACGTGCTGATCGATGGCTATGCGGACGATCACGTCCTGATGGCGGCCGAAGCCACGGGAGATGCGGACTCGGTCGCCTTCGTGCAGCGCGCGGTTCGGTTTGGCCGGCTGCGCGTTCACGGTCACCTTGCCACCCTCACAGGCGCGCTTGGCTTCAGAACGCGTCTTGAACAGGCACGCAACGTCGAGCCAGACGTCCAGGCGGACCGTGTCGCCCACGGGTCAGATGAGGATCTCGACCTTCGCCTTCACGCGCAGGGCATCGACGAACGCCTGCGTCTGCTGCTCGCGGTTCTGGTCTTTCAGGTAGGACTCGATGCGCTCGCGCACTTCTTCGATCGGGATCGTGCGGGCCGTCTGTTTCTCGATCACCCGGATGATGTGGAAGCCGAAGCGCGTCTCCACCAGCTCGCTCGTCGCCCCCGGCATCAGGGAAAACGCCGCTTCTTCGAACGGACCGACCATCTGGCCGCGCTCGAAGAACCCGAGGTCGCCGCCGTTTGGCGCGCTGCCGGGATCCTGCGAGTTCTGCCTGGCCAGCTCGGCGAAGTCCTTGCCGGCCTTCACGTCGGTGAGGATACCGGCCGCTTTGGCGCGCGCCTGTTCCTTGGCCGGGGCGTCGGCGCCTTCCTGAACGAGCACGAGGATGTGGCTGGCGTGGACCCGCTCGCCCTGCTGAAACGAGTTGCTCGCGTAGAACTGATTCACCTGTTCGGGGGTGACCGCCGACTTTGCCGCAAGCTCCGCATCGATGAGCCCGTTGACCTGCAGTCCTTTCCGCACGTCGTCGCGCAGCTGTGCCGCCGTCATGTTCTGCTGCTGGAGGGCCTCCTGGAAGGCCTGATCGGTCGGAAAGTCCTTGCGCAGCTCCGCCACGCGCGCGTCGATATCGGCATCCGGCACCGCAATGCTGCGCGTAACGCTCTCCTGTTGCAGCAGCCGGTAGCCAATGAGCTGATCGAGCACGCCGCGGATCACGCGATCCCGCTGATCAGTAGGCATTGGCCGGCCAACGCGCGACTCGAGCTGCGCGATCGCGCCCTCGAGGTCGCCTTTGCTGATCGCTTCACCGTTGACGCGGGCCACGACGGCGGGGAGTTCGGCGGGAACCGGCCTGGCGGGCGCCTCCGCCGCGGCCGGCGCGGGGGGCGTCTGCCCGGCCGCGGCCACGGTGCTCCAGGAGCAGGCGGCGACAGCCGACACGATGACGAAGGACAGCATTCGAGTCACGGGAAGCTCCTGTGGCTGGTTGGCAGTTGGTGGCGGCGTGAACTTTACCACTATCGGCCGGCCGCGACCCACCGGGGCGCGATGCTATACTGGCGCCTCCGTCGAAGCAGCAGGCTGGAGTGCCGAGGTAGCTCAGTTGGTAGAGCACGTGACTGAAAATCACGGTGTCGGCGGTTCAATTCCGTCCCTCGGCACCACTTAACTTCGGCCACGCCACCTCGGCCTCGCACGGCCGGCCCAGCCTTACACGGCAGCGACTTCCACTTCGCGCGCCAGGCCAAGCTCCTTCCGCACCCGGTCTTCGATGATCTGCCGGATGTCGGGATTGTCCTTGAGAAACTGCTTGGCATTTTCGCGGCCCTGCCCGAGCCGCTCGCCGGCGTAGGCGAACCAGGCGCCGCTCTTCTCGATGATGCGCTTGTCGACGCCCATGTCGATCAGGTCGCCCTCGCGCGACACGCCCTCGCCGTACATGATGTCGAATTCGGCCTCCCTGAAGGGCGGCGCCATCTTGTTCTTGACCACCTTCACGCGCGTCCGGCCGCCAATGACCTGATCGCCATCCTTGATGCTGGCGATGCGCCGGATGTCGATGCGCACCGAGGCGTAGAACTTGAGTGCGCGGCCACCGGTGGTCGTTTCGGGGTTGCCGAACATCACGCCGATCTTCTCGCGGAGCTGGTTGATGAAGATGAGCGTGGTTTTCGATTTGGAGACGACGCCGGTGAGCTTCCGCAGCGCCTGCGACATGAGCCGCGCCTGCAGGCCCATCTGCGCCTCGCCCATTTCGCCGTCGATTTCGGCCTTGGGGACGAGCGCCGCCACCGAGTCGACCACGACGACGTCAACGCCGCCGGACCGGATCAGGACTTCGACGATCTCGAGCGCCTGTTCGCCGTTGTCGGGCTGGGAGACCAGCAGATTCTCGACGTCGACGCCGAGCTTCTGCGCATACTGCGCGTCGAGCGCGTGCTCGGCATCCACGAAGGCGGCCATGCCGCCGGCCTTCTGCGCTTCAGCAATCACCTGCAGCGCGAGCGTCGTCTTACCGGACGATTCCGGCCCGTAGATTTCGACGACACGCCCGCGCGGCATGCCGCCGATGCCGAGCGCGTAGTCGATGCTGAGGGCGCCGGTGGGAATGACGTCGACCGGCCCGATCGCGCCGCGTTGGCCGAGGCGCATGATGGCCCCCTTGCCGAACTGCTGTTCAATCTGGCTGACGGCGATGTCGAGCGCCTTGTTGCGTTCCTTCTGATCGTCACTGGGCACGGCGGTCTCCTTGGGAAGATGGTGGCCTGCGTGTGTGACAGGGGAGGTCACGGCCGGGTTGATCCTAGGATTGTGCCGCACGAAAGTCAAGTGTAAATCTGTGTAGATGAAGCGTCCACCTTAAGGCAGGTCAATCACTTACATCGAATAGCCACTTTCGCCTCGCCGAGCGGGGATCGCAGAATTTGCCGAGGCGAGCGGCCGGTGGCCGCGGCATTTTCTGCCTGCCGATTACACGCGCTCGACCGCCAGCGCCACGCCGTTGCCGCCGCCCAGGCAAAGCGTCGCCACGCCCCGTCTCAGGCCGCGCTGCGCCAAAGCATAGAGCAGCGTCGTCAGGATCCGCGCGCCGCTCGCGCCGATGGGGTGGCCGAGCGCCACGGCGCCGCCGTTGACGTTCACTTTCGCCGGATCGATCCCGAGATCGCGCAGAACCGCCAGCGCCTGGACGGAAAACGCCTCGTTCAGCTCGAACAGATCGACGTCTTCGATCCTCCACCCGACCTTCTTCACCACACGGCGCACGGCTTCAACCGGCGTCATCAGCAGGTACTTCGGCGGAAGCCCGCTCGTGGCCTGTCCGACGATGCGTGCCATCGGCGTCAGCGTAAGCCCGGCAGCGCGTGCCGCCGACATGAGGACGAGCGCCGCGGCGCCGTCGTTGACCGGCGGCGCGTTCCCGGCTGTGACGGTGCCGTCTTTGCGGAAGGCCGGGCGCAGCGCGCCGAGCGTCGCCGCCGATGTATCGGCACGCACCGATTCGTCGCGATCGATGACCGCCGGCGCGGCGGGTCCGGCCGGACGGGGCTGGCCGGAACCCGACCTGCGCTCCGGGACGGCGACCGGGAGGATCTCCGCCGTGAACCGGCCCGCGGCCTGCGCCGCAGCGGCCTTGCCGTGGCTCTCTGCCGCGTAGGCGTCCTGCTCGTCGCGCCCGATGCGGTAGTCGGTGGCGACGAGTTCGCCGGCCACGCCCATGTGGCACTGCTCGAAGGAGCACCAGAGGCCGTCCACGATCATCGCGTCGAGCACCTGCTGGTGGCCCATGCGCAGTCCTTCGCGGGCGCCGGTCAGCAGGTACGGGGCATTGCTCATCGACTCCATGCCGCCGGCGACGGCCACCTCGATATCGCCCGTGGCGATGCCCTGCGCAGCCAGCATCACCGCTTTCAGTCCCGAACCGCAGACCTTGTTGATCGTGAGCGCCGCCACGTGATCGGCAAGTCCGCCCCGGAGCGCCGCCTGGCGCGCCGGCGCCTGCCCGAGGCCGGCCGAGACCACGTTTCCCATGACGCATTCGTCGACGATGGAGGGGTCGATGCCAGCGCGGGCGACCGCTTCGCGCACGACAAGCGCGCCGAGCTCGGTGGCTGACAGGTTCTTGAGACCGCCGAGGAACTTGCCGGTCGGAGTGCGGACGGCGGAGACGATGACCGCTTCCTGCATAGCTCGATTGTACCGCTCGTGGAGAGTTATGCGTTGCGGGTGGCAGGCGAAATGATCTGGAGTGATTCTCGCGTGGCGCCAATCACGGCGCCGAGCGGTATCGTGCGGTCGAAGGTCGCCAGACATCCGCCCATCTTGACGGCCAGACCCAATAGATACACGTCGGCCAGTTGACGATGTCCGCGAACGAAGGAGGGTCGGAAGATCGCGTCGTCCCGCAGAGATACTGCGGCGGGCCAGAACGTGTGGTGCTTGGTTGTACAGAAGCGGCGCAGCCGCTCCACCAGTTCCGGCGGCCGTGTGAGACC
>JACQZV010000052.1 GCA_016213695.1 Acidobacteriota bacterium
CCCGACGGTGCCGCGCGGCGGACGGAGTCGTACGGAATGGAGATCTTGAACGGACCGCACTGCACGCGCAGCGCGTGCGCCCCGAACGTGTAGTGCGTCGTGCGATACAGGTACCAGAACAGCAGGAGCAGTGACGCCTCGACCACGACCAGCGTCGCACGTGCCGTCGGCTCCACCATGCCGACAATGACAGGTGGGGCGATGGACAGGCCGATGATGGCACCCATGCCCGCGTCAAATCCAGTGTGGTACCGTGTGCCGTCTTCGTTCATGATCAAGTCTTCGTAACGTGTCGTCCTTCGCGCCCCTGCGCGCCCTCGTGCTTCGCGGTGGCAGCTACGGCTTCAACCGCGCCACGAGCCAATCGGCCAGCGTTCCCATCACTTCGCCATCGATGCGCCCATTCGTGAGCTTGACGTAGCCGCCGGGGAATCCGCTCGGGTCCAGCAGGAACAGGTGGTTGCGGTCCTTGAACACCTTCGTCGTCACGTCCGTGTTGCCGCCCGCCTTGAACGCCTGCTCCAGCACCGGCGCCTGGTCGGGCGTCACTTGCTGGTCCGTGGCGCCCTGCAGGATGAGCACCGGCGTCTTCACCTGCTTCGCCGTCGGCACGGGGTCATACTCGAGGAAGTACTTCATCCACGGCGCCTTCGCCGAGGTGGAGTCGAACTGCGCGACCGTCGCCTTCAGCGCGCTGTCCTTGCTCGCCGCCGGAATCTGCTCGGCGCCTGCAATGCCATTCCTGAGCTGGAAGTCGATGATGCGGCGCCCGGTGTACGCCGGGCCGGCCATCAGCACGATGCCGGCGAGCGTGAGGTCGGTGCTCGCGACAAGCGGCGCGATCATCCCGCCCTCGCTGTGCCCCGTCAGCGCGATGCGCGCGCCGTCGATCTCGGGGCGCGAACGCAGGTAGGCGACACCGGCGCGGATGTCGTCGGCGAAGTCGGCGCTCGTCGCCTTCTGCACGTCGCCGCCCGAGCCGTTGATGGCGCGATCGTCAAGGCGCAGCACCGCAATGCCGAGCCGGCCGAGCGTGTCGGCCACCTGCCGGAAGATCCGGTACCCCGGCACGAGCGGGATGTACTCGTCGCGGTCCTGCTGGCCGCTCCCGGTGATCGTCACGACGGCCGGCACCTTCTTGCCGGCGTCTTTCGGGATCGTGAGCGTGCCGGTGAGCACGTGGCCCGCGGGCGTCCTGACCGTGACCTCCTCGGCGGTGTACGGCGCGTTGGCCGGTGCGCCGTAGTCGGGGCGGCCGATCGCGATCTTGTCCGCTGCCGCACCGTCCACGCGTACGAGGACGATGTTCTGCGACGGAATCACGCCGCCGGCAATGCGCCCGTGCGCGTCGAGGCGGAGGCGCGACTCCTGCCCCGCCACGCGGAAGACGGCGCTGTCGGCGCCGAGGAACTCGATGGTCACGTCCATCTGTACGCCGGCGCCGGACAGGGCGAACATCGGCACCGTGGCCGAGGGTGCGTGCTGCGCCCGCGCCCGCTGCACCGCGAGTTCGATGAGGGCGAATTCATTGTTGAGGAGCGGCAGCGGGTCCCTGGTCACGGCGCGCGCCATGCGCCGTTCGGTGCCGCCAACGTTCACGGTCATCGCCGCTGAGTCGGCGGTGAAGGAGAGCGTGCCGTTTTGCAGCGGCGGCGTGTCGATGGAGGCGCCGCTCGCCCACACCTTGAACGCGAGCTCGGGCACGCGCGGCCCCGCCGTCGTCTGGGCGTTGAACGTCATCCGCGCCTGGCCGCGCATGGTGATGTCACCGATGATGCTCGACCGGCCGCGCGTGACGCGTTCCACGACGATCGTGTCGCTGCCGCGCGTGAGCACGTAGACCGACTGCGGCGCGGGTGCCGGCGCGGCCATCGGCTCCTGGCTCGCCGCGGCGCGCGGCGTCAGCGCGAGGAAGAGCCCGAGCGCCAGCAGGCCGGCGACGATGGCGACGATGACCATCACCAGGTGGTGGCTGAACTCGGAGGTCTCGCGGGATTCGTCGCGCGCGGGCTGATCGTCTCGTGCCGACACGAGGCGCACGACGAAGACGACGGCCACGGCGAGGACGACGCCGGCGACCGCAATCGACACCCACGGCGTGCTCAGGGTCAGGTCCTTGTTGGCGTGGAGCCCGGCAGCCAGCATGGCGCCGACCACACCGACCGCTACGGAGGCGGCGCGTGCACCGCGGGACCTGCCACACCGGTTCATCGGGATGAACATCACTGCTCCGAACTCTGATGGTTGCCGTCGGCGGCGTCCGGGTCGCTCTGCTCCTTCATCCAGGAGAAGAAGGCGATGACGCCAAAGAGAAGCGCGAACCCGATGACGCCCAGCCCGACGCCGAGCGGCGGCGGGTTGTTGGTCAGCGGGCCCACGATGAAGACGCCCAGCGCAATGACCACTGCGATCACGAAGACGACGAACATGCCAACGGTCGTTTCGTGCTGGGTCGGGGGCTTGCCCGCCTTCTGCCGCCGCACGTGCGTGGGTGGAATGAAAACCATGGTTACTCCAGTTCCGGCTCAGAGGCACGCACCGCCGCCTCGTCGGCCGCCACCCGGCTCGGAAGGCGGCCGCTGCGGCGAAGTGCGTCACGCAACAGGAACTCGATCTGCCCGTTCAGGCTGCGCATGTCGGCGGCGGCCCACCGCTGGATGGCGGTGAGCAGCTGGTCGTCAATGCGGAGCAGGAAGGGTTTACGGGGCATGCGAGGGGCAGATGGGAGATGGCAGACAGCAGATGGCAGACGAGCTGTCAGGGTGCTGAGCGCGTCGCGTGCTTTCGCTCGGCTCTCAGATCACGGGCGATGAAGGCCGAACTCAAGACCGCGCTCAGCGCGGCGACCGCCGAGGCATTCATTGCGAAGTCCAGCAGACGGCTGACGGCCCAGGCGCCGGCAAGGGAGCTGACGACACAGGCCAGCACCGTGAGCGGGAACTGCCAGAGCAGCGGGTTGACGTGGTTCGACATGACATGCACCTCGTGCGATGCGACGTGTGTCTGGATCAGGTGTACAGCGACCCGGTGTTCACCACCGGCTGCGTCGAGCGTTCGCTGCAGAGCACGACCAGGAGGTTGCTGACCATTGTCGCCTTACGTTCATCGTCGAGGTGCACGATGTTCTTCTTGGCGAGCAGCTCGAGCGCGTTCTCGACCATCCCCACCGCGCCCTCGACGATCTTGTAGCGCGCGGCGATGATGGCGCTCGCCTGCTGGCGCTGCAGCATCGCCGCCGCGATCTCGGGCGAGTACGCGAGGTGCGAGATGCGCGCCTCGAGCACTTCCACGCCGGCGCGAGCCAGCCGCTCCTGAATGGCGGTCTGCAGGTGCTTGCTCACCTCGGCCGCGTGCGTCGAGAGCGATTCCTCGCCGGCCTGGTGCGCGTCGTAGGCGAACTGCGAGGCCGTGGCGCGCAGCGCCGACTCGGTCTGCACCGTCACGTACTTCTCATAGCTGTCCACCTCGAACAGCGCCTCGGCGGTCTCCACGACCTTCCACACCACGATCGCGCCGATCTCGATCGGATTGGCGTGGACGTCGTTCACCTTCAACTTGGCGGTCTCGAAGTTCCGGACGCGCAGGCTGACGCGGCGCTTCACGAGGAACGGGTTGGCCCAGTAGAAGCCGTCGTGCTTCACCGTGCCCACGTACTTGCCGAAGAGCACCAGCGCCTTGGCGTCGTTGGGGTTCACGATGAAGAGGCCGCCCAGGCAGAAGAGCGCGACGAGGAGCACGAGGACGCCGAGGATGACGGCGCCGAACTGCTCGCGCGGGGCGGAGCGGATGATGGTGAGGAAGGCAAGGACGGCGAACGTGAGGAGGAGAAAGAGCCAGACGAAGCCGTTCTTTGGACTGAGCTGTCTTTCGCGATACATGGTTGATCACTCGTGAAGGGTGATGGCAAAATGATATCACTTTGAAAGCAATCTGTCAAATTC
>JACQZV010000053.1 GCA_016213695.1 Acidobacteriota bacterium
TCGATCCGGAAGAGCGCCGGCCCGGCCGGCGCGGCGCCGATCCCGGGGCCGGCCTTGTCACGATCGGCGGCGAACCGGTTCACACCCACGACCACCGTGTCGCCCGCGTCGATCGCCTGCTGGGCGCGGTAGGCGGACTCCTGAATCTGCTGCTGGACGTAGCCCGACTCCACCGCCGCCAGCGCGCCGCCGCGCGCGTCGATCGCGGCCATCAGGCCGGCCGCCTCGCGCGCCAGTCGGTCGGTCAGCGCCTCGACGGCCCAGGCCCCGCCAACCGGGTCGACGGTGCCGGCCACGCCCGATTCGTGCAGGATGATCTGCTGCGTGCGCAGGGCGAGGGTGGCGCTCTCCTCGGTCGGAAGCGCCAGCGCTTCGTCCCGCGCGTTACAGTGCAGCGACTGGGTGCCGCCGAGCACCGCCGCCAGCGCCTGCAGCGCGACCCGCACGATGTTGTTGTCGGGCTGCTGCGCGGTGAGCGTGCTGCCGGCGGTCTGCGTGTGAAACCGCAGCTGCTGCGCCCGCGCGCTCGTGGCGCCGAACCGGTCGCGCATGATCACCGCCCACAGCCGGCGCGCCGCGCGGAACTTCGCGATCTCCTCGAGAAAATCGCTGTGCGCGTTGAAGAAGAACGACATCCGCTGGCCGACCACGTTGGCGTCGAGCCCGGCGTCCACCGCCGCCTGCACGTACGCGCACGCGTGCGCCAGTGTGAACGCGATCTCCTGCACGGCGGTCGCGCCCGCCTCCCGGATGTGGTACCCGCTGACCGAAATCGGATTCCAGTGGGGCATCTCGCGCGCGCAGAACGCCATCACGTCGGTGACGATGCGCAGCGAGGGGCGCGGCGGGTAGATATAGGTGCCGCGCGCGACGTACTCCTTCAGGATGTCGTTCTGCAGCGTCCCTGACAGCGCGCCGAGCGGCGTGCCATGCCGTTTGGCCACCGCGACATAGAGTGCGAGCAGGATGATGGCGGTGGCGTTGATCGTCATCGATGTCGACACGCGGGCGAGCGGGAGCCCGTCGAGCAGCGCCGCCATGTCTTCCACGGAGTCGATCGCCACGCCGACCCGCCCGACTTCGCCCGCCGCGACCGGGTGGTCCGAGTCGTAGCCGATTTGCGTCGGCAGGTCGAACGCCACGCTCAGCCCGGTGACGCCGCGGGCGAGCAGGTAGCGGAAGCGGCGGTTCGATTCGGCCGCGGTCGCGAACCCGGCGTACTGGCGCATCGTCCAGGGCCGGCCGCGATACATGTCGGGCTGGATGCCCCGCGTAAACGGAAACGAGCCCGGCCGGCTGATCAGGCGCTCGAAATCGGTCCCAGGGGCATCGACCGGGGTGAAAAACGGACGGGAATGCGCCGGCATCCGCCCGGATTGTACGTCGATTTGTTGACACCTCTTTCGGGGGCCTCTACAATGCGGTCAGTCTTCTCATGAAGGCTAACTCCCTGCAGATAAACACATTGGCGCCCAGTCCCTGCGGATCGCCCTGGTCAGGCAGGTTCGGACTGGGGGACGCCCCCGGATCCCGGCCCGGCGGCGGCTCAGGAGGAACAAATGGATGACGTCGTGAACCGGTTCGCCAAAGAGCTGGCCGACGCGATCGCCGCTACCGTTGCCGAAAGCCCTCAGGTAGAGGCGTGCCGCGCCAGCGCTCGTGAAGCCGGCTTCGAGATGCGCGTGACGCTTGAGGCGGTCGTGGGGTTCGTGAACCGGGCCAACGGCGGCGCCGTGACGAAGATTACGACGCCGGCGCGCCTGCTTCCCGCCCGTCGTCCATTCGACCTCACCACCAACGATCGGCGGTTTCTCCGGTCGCTGCGCATCGGCATCGACGAGGCAAAGGAGCCGGTCGAATAGTCGAAGAGCGGACGGGTGTCGGCGCGGTGAACCTACGGGCCGGTCTTCGCCTGATTGGCCACCGCGTCGGCCGCGCGCCTCGCGACCTCCGGATCGCCGAGGTAGAACTTCTGCAGCGGCTCGAGATCGTCGTTCAGAAGGTAGACGAGCGGAATCCCCGTGGGGATGTTCAGTTCCACGATGTCCTGATCCGAGATGCGATCGAGGAACTTGACGAGGGCGCGCAGGCTGTTGCCGTGCGCGGCGATGAGCACCCGCTTGTCCGCCCGGATTGCCGGGGCGATCGTCTCGTGCCAGTAGGGCAGGAAGCGCGCGACGGTATCCTTCAGCGACTCGGCCAGCGGCAGCTGGTCGGGCGACAGTTCCGCGTACCGGCGATCCCGCGACGGGTGACGCGGGTCGTCCGCTGACAACGGCGGCGGCGGAATGTCGTAGCTGCGCCGCCAGGTCTTGACTTGCGCCTCGCCGTGCTGCGCGGCGGTCTCGGCCTTGTTCAGGCCCTGGAGCGCGCCGTAGTGCCGCTCGTTCAGCCGCCAGGACCGATGGACCGGAATCCACATCATGTTGAGCTCGTCGAGCGCGATCCAGAGCGTGCGAATCGCCCGCGTGAGCACCGACGTATAGGCCACGTCGAACTCGAACTGTTCGGCGGCTATCAGGCGGCCGGCGGCGCGCGCCTCGGCGCGCCCCGTGTCGTTGAGGTCGACGTCGGTCCATCCGGTGAAGCGGTTTTCCCGGTTCCAGACGCTCTCACCGTGGCGAAGCAGGACAAGTCGGTGCATCGGTTCACTTCGACAGGTGTCTGATCGCTCCGCGGCCGGCGTACTGGGCCGCCGGGCCGAGCTCTTCCTCGATGCGGAGCAACTGGTTGTACTTGGCCATCCGATCGCTGCGGCTGGCCGAGCCGGTCTTGATCTGCCCGGCGGCGGTACCCACAGCCAGGTCCGCGATTGTACTGTCCTCGGTTTCCCCGGATCGATGCGAGATGATCGTGGCGTACCGCGCCGCGCGCGCCATCGCCATCGCCTCGAGCGTTTCGGAGACGGTGCCGATCTGATTCAGCTTGACGAGCAGCGCGTTGCCGACGCCTTCGGCGATGCCTCTGGCGAGGATGGCGGGATTGGTGACGAACACATCGTCGCCGACCAGCTGCAGGCGGCCGCCGAGCGCCCGGGTCAGCATCTTCCAGCCCTCCCAGTCGCCTTCGGCGAGGCCGTCCTCGATCGACACAATCGGATACTGGCGTACCCAGTCGGTGTACATCTCGACCATGTGCGCCGCGTCCCGCGTCGGCTCGCCCGATTTCTCGAATGCGTACCGGCCGTCCTGCCAGAGCTCGCTGGCGGCGGCGTCGACCGCGACGAACACGTTGCCGCCCGCTGCGAACCCGGCTCTGCCGATGGCGTCGACGACGAGATCGAGCGCCTCGCTGTTGGACCGGAGGTTCGGCGCGAAGCCGCCTTCGTCGCCGACGCCGGTCGAGTGTCCTGCCTTCTTCAGAATCGATCGCAGCGCATGGAAGATTTCGGCGCCCGCGCGGAGCGCCTCGGCGAAGCTCGGCAGGCCAATCGGCATGACCATGAACTCCTGGAGATCGACGCTGCTGTCGGCGTGCGCGCCGCCGTTCAGGATGTTCATCATCGGCACCGGCAGCACGAAGCGGCCGGGGCTGCCCGCCAGTCTGGCGACGTGCGCGTAAAGGGGCTCGCGGGCGGCGACGGCCGCCGCCCTGGCCGCCGCCATCGAGACCGCGAGCAGCGCGTTGGCGCCGAGCCGGCTCTTGGCGGGCGTGCCGTCGAGCGCGACCAACCGGCTGTCGATCGCGCGCTGATCGAGCGGCTGCCCCGTCAGCGCGCGCGCGATCTCGCCGTTGACATGGGCCACCGCGGTCCGCACGCCTTTCCCGAGGTAGCGCCGGCTGTCGCCGTCGCGGAGCTCCAGGGCTTCGCGCGCACCGGTCGATGCGCCGGAGGGCACCGCGGCGCGGCCGAGCGCGTCGCCGGCCCAGAGATCGACCTCGACGGTGGGATTGCCCCGCGAGTCGAGAATCTCGCGGCCGTGGATGCGGGTAATCTGCATGGACTTCAGTGCCTCGGTGGCTCGTGCCGGGCGACCTACGCCGAGGTCGGCCCGTACCGATCCGCCTCCGCCTCGACGCGCAGCGCCTCTTCGCTGATGGGCCCGATGAGCGGCTCGTCGTCGGCCGTGACCACGACGACGCCCCTCTCCGTCACGGTATGGCGCCGCCGATCTTCATCCGGGTGGAAGCCGATGCACGCGCCGCGCGGGATGAGGACGTCGCGGTCGACAATAGCCCGGCGCAGCCGGGCGTGCCGGCCCACGCGGACGCCAGGCATGAGAATGCACTGGTCGATCTCGGAGAAGCTGTGGACGCGCACGTTGGGGCAGAGCACGCTGCCGCTGACGCGGCTGCCGGAGATGATGCACCCGTTCGAGATGACCGAATCGAGCGCCTGGCCGCACCGGTTGCCCGGCTCGGCGAAGACGAATTTCGCCGGGGGCGCCTGCGGCTGGTAGGTGCGCAGCAGCCACTCCGGGTCGTAGAGGTTGAATTCGGGATTCACCTGGCACAAATCCATGTTGGCGTCGAAGTAGGCATCCAGCGTGCCGATGTCGCGCCAGTACTTGGCCGCCTTCTTGTTCTCGTCGTAGAAACGGTAGCAGAACACCGGGGCGCTGAGAATCAGCGACGGGATGATGTTCTTGCCGAAGTCGTGTTCGCTGTCGGGGCGGGCGGCGTCCTCCTCGAGCGCGCGAATCAGGACGTCGGTGCGGAAGATGTAAATGCCCATCGAGGCCAGCGCCATGTCGGGCAGCTCCGGCACGACGGCGGGCGCCGACGGTTTCTCCTGGAACCCGATCACGCGGTCGTGTTCGTCCACCCGGACGATCCCGAACCGCGACCCTTCCGCGAGCGGCACTTCCAGGGCCGCGAGCGTGGCGTCCGCGTTCCGGTCCAGGTGAGAGCGGAGCATCTTGGAATAGTCCATCTTGTACACGTGATCGCCCGACAGCACGATCACGTGACTCGGCGCCTCGTCCACCATCGAATAGAGGTTCTGGTACACGGCGTCAGCCGTGCCCAGGTACCAGTGCTCGCCGACGCGTTTCTGGGGCGGCAGGATTTCGATGAACTCGCCGAGCTCTTCCGAGACGATGCTCCACCCCATGCGGATGTGGCGGTTAAGCGAGAGCGACTTGTACTGCGTGGCGATGAAGATCCGGCGCAGGCCCGAGTTGATGCAGTTGCTCAGCGTGAAGTCGATGATGCGGTACGGGCCGCCGAAGTAGACGGCCGGTTTCGCCCGTTCCTTCGTCAGGGGATAGAGCCGCTCGCCGGCGCCGCCGGCGAGAAGGATGACGAGAATATCCTCCAGATCCATGGGTCCCGAGGCGGGTGGCGATGATAGCACGCGATTTTGACTTGCCTCAGATTCGTGCCTATGATCAGTCGATTCGGGTTCTTGGATGGGCCGCGCAGGGGCCGTGATTCATGAAGAGAGGCATGATGGATATCCGTCGGGTTGTTACGATCGTCGTTGCGGCTGCGTCGCTGGCCGGCGTGTCGGTGTTCGCGCAACAGAACAACGCTCAGCCAAACCGCCGCGAGCAGGAGAAGCGGAGCCAGCAGGAGCAGCGCGACATTCAGGCGCTCGTGCAGCTCGTCGACGCGGTGGCCGCCGGGAAGCAGCCGGCGCCGGCCGACGTCAGCGTCACCTGGGCGGGCAATCACTTCGTCAAGGGCGCCGCCGACACCACCTTCATTCCGTTCACCGTGACCATCGATCCGAGCACGCTCACCGCCCCCGGCGTGGCGCTCTACGTGCGCGCCGTGAGCAAGAACGCCGCGCCGGCGCCCGCACCGGCGCCGGCCCCGGCGAACAGCCGCGACCGTAACCAGCAGCCGGCGGCGCCCGTGTACCCCTGGGACGACATCCAGTTCCTGGACGTTCCGCAGGGCGGCAAGGTGTCGCGCGCGATGATGCTGAAGCCCGGCGAGTACGACCTGTTCATCGCCATCAAGGAAAAGACGCCGGCGCAACTGCCGCGCAACGCGCCCCCGCAGAAGGCCGGGCTGCTGCGCCAGGCGCTGATGGTGCCCGACTTCAACGGCCCGGAGCTGACGATCAGCACGCCCATCATCGCTGACTCGGTGATGCCGCTGGCCTCGCCGCTCAGTCCCGATGCGCAGCGCGCCAACCCGTATACGTTCGGCGGCACGCTGCAGGTGGTGCCCGCGGCCGACTCCCAGCTGAAGACGAGCGACGACCTGCAGCTGCTGTTCTGGATCTACGGCGTCCAGCACGCCAACGGCGTTCCCGACGTCCTGGTCGAATTCAACTTCCACCAGAAGACCGGCGACAGTGAGAAGTTTTTCAACAAGACGCAGCCCCAGGTCCTGAATCAGTCGACGCTGCCCCCGGGGTTCAACATCACTGCCGGCCATCAGGTGCTCGGGTTCCTCGGCGTGCCGCTGAAGAGCTTTCCGGCGGGTGAGTACCGGGTGGAGATCAAGATCACGGACAAGCTGTCGGGGAAGACGCTGACCCACAACGCGACGTTCACCGTCGAGGCCTGACACACAGGGAGGCCGCCGCACGCTTATGTCCCGCCGCCTTGGTTCGTGCACGGTTGCGGCGCTGATGTGCGTGGCGGCGGCGACGCCCGCGACCGCCCAGATCGGGGCCGGGACGCCGGCGGTGATGCTCTCGGCGGCGGCGCCCATCTCCCCGCACGCGGTCATTCAGGGGGTGGTGCTCGACGCTCAGGGTCAGCCGCTGGCCGGCGCCGTCGTCTCGGCCTTCGGCTCGACGACCGTGTTCGCGGTGTCCGACCCCGAGGGGCGGTTCTCCTTCCGGAACGTTCCGTACGGCCCCTACCTCGTGCGCGCGCATCTGCAGGGATATCTCCCGCCGCGGGCGCGCCTCATCCAGGTCGACCGCGCGTCGCTCACGGTGTCAGCCATCGCGTTGGCGCGGAGCGCCCGGGACGACGATGCGCCGGTGCTCACCGCCGGCGTCGGCCCTGGCGAAGGGGTCGCGCCGGTCGAGGAACCCGAGAGCCACGATCACGGCGAAGTCGCCTGGCGCCTGCGTCATCTGAAGCGGAGCGTGCTCAAGGACGCGGTGGCGAGCGTGCTGGCCGTCGCCGGCAGCGACGACACGTTCCTGGGGGATTCCCTGAACGGCTTGGGACGGGCCATCGGCTCGTCGGCGCGGCTGGCGTCGTTTCTTGCAGACGTTCCATGGAACGGGCACGTCGACCTGCTGACGAGTACGTCGTTCGACCATCCGCAGGAACTGCTGTCGATGCAGGCGTGGCCGCGCGGCGTCGCGTTCATCTCGCTCGAGGCGCCGACGGCGGGCGGGCGCTGGGAGATGCGCGGCGCGCTGACGCAGGGCGAGCTGTCGTCATGGATTGTCGCGACCTCGTTCCGGCGCGCGCCGGCCGCGCACCGCTACGAGGCCGGCTGGTCGTACGGGACGCAGTCGTCGCTCGGCGGAGCCGTCGCCGCGCGATCGGCCGCCGCCGACCTCAGCCGCACCGTCGGCGCGCTCTACGCGTCTGACGAGTGGGCCGTCACGCCGAGGGTCGCGGTCGCCTACGGCGCCAAGTACGCACGGTACGACTATCTGACCGATCGCGGCCTGTTCAGCCCCCGCGCGAGCGTCACGGTGACGCCGGTTGCCGGCGACACGTTCCACCTGCGCGCGGCGGTGTCCCAACGCGAGATCGCCCCTGGCGCCGAGGCGTTCATCCCGCCGCCGGCCGGTCCGTGGCTGCCTCCCGAACGGACGTTCTCGGCCCTCTCCGCGCGCCGCGGCTTCACGCCCGAGCGCCTCGATCACGTCGAACTCTCCGCCGAGCGCGCGTGGGGCGGCGACCTCGTGACCCGCGTCCGCGCGTTCCATCAGCGCGTCGACGATCAGCTCCTGACGCTGTTCGGGCTGGGGCTGCCCGGCGCGGCCGGTGGCCGCGGCGTCGGGCACTACTACGTGGCGTCGGCCGGCGACGTCGATGCGCGTGGATGGGGCGTGCGCGTCAGCCGCACGATGGCCGCTCGGCTGCGAGCCTCCGTGGACTACACCAGGATCGATGCGAGGTGGCTGGGCGAGTCGCCGGATGCGGCACCGCTTTCGCTGCTCGTCGTGGTGGCACGCCCGAACGCCCGCGAGCGCGTGCACGACGTCGTGGCGTCGGTCGACAGTTCGCTGCCGGTCACCGACACCCGCGTGTCCGTGCTCTATGCCGTGAATTCGAGATTCGACACGCGGCAGGCCGCCTCCGGAGTCGGCGCGCGGTTCGACGTGCGGGTCACCCAGGCGCTGCCGTTTCTCAACTTCGCGGGCGCTGAGGTCGAGATGCTGATGGCGGTTCGCAGCCTGTTCCGGGACGAGTTGCTCGACGACGCCTCGGTGTACGACGAAATTCTGGCCGTCCGGCCTCCCAAGCGCATGGTGGGCGGCGTCACGGTGCGCTTCTAAAAAATTTTCCTGTTTTCTTCGTCCATTCTCTTGAAGTTGTCGTACCGGCGTTTGGATCGCGAGAAGCGCCCGAGGCGGATGTTTCGACGTAAACCTTGTGACAACAGTGCCTTACAACGACGCTGACATCACACGTCGTGGTATATCGTTTGCTCCCTTGAGCGATTCCGCGGGAGTCGATCGGCCCTCGCGTCTTCAAGGCATGCCACGGGTCTTCTCGGTCATGCGGGTCGAACACGCCTGGATTCGCTGGGCGCGCTCCGTCGTGCCGATCGTCGTGATCGGCGTGCTGCTGTCGCTTGGCGTTGCCAACATCGTGGCCCGCGTCACGTTCAACGAGGCCGAGGACGGGGTGCTCTGGAGGCGTGGTCCCGAAGGCGTCGTGGCGGCGGAAATCGCGCCGGAGACGTCCGCCGCAAACGTCGGGCTGGCGCGCGGCGACGTGCTGCTGGCCATCGACGACCGTCCGGTGCAGGAGGTGTCCGACGTGGTTGGCGCGCTGCACGCGCTCGCGCCGGGCGCAACGGCGCGCTACACGGTGCTGCGGCTGGGCGCGCGCGAGGTCATCGACCTGCGGATTGCGCCGATTCCCGGCGGCGCGCGCCCGTTCTATTTCGTGCTCGCGGCGATCGGCATCTTCACGCTGCTCGTCGGCGGCGCGGTTCGCGTGCTCCGGCCGCACGACCCTGCGACGCTGCACTTCTTCTGGCTGTCGGTGGCGTTTTTCGGGCTCTTCACGTTTTCGTTCAGCGGCCGCCTGGATCGCCTCGACTGGGTGTTTTACTGGGGGGACGCCGTCTCGATCCTGTTGCTGCCCGGCCTTTTCCTGCATTTCGCGCTCGTGTTTCCGGAGCGGATGCGTCGATGGCCGTCGGGCCTGGCGGGGCGCGCGGTCGTGTCGCTGCTGTACGTGCCGGCGCTGGTGCTGGGCGGCACGCGCGTGGTCGCGCTGGCCCGGAGCGCCTCGAACGCGCCCCTCTTTCTGAACGTGGTCGCCGTGCTGGACCGGCTCGAGTACGCCTATCTCGGGGTGTGCTTCGTGGCGGGCCTCGTCGCGCTGACGCGCGCGCTCGGCGAGGTGTCCTCGATCACGGCACGGCGGCAGCTGCGGTGGATTGCGTGGGGCACCACGCTGGGGGCGGTGCCGTTCGTGTTCGGGTACGCCCTGCCGTGGTCGATGGGGATCGAGCCGTCGCTGCCGATGCAGCTCTCAGCGATTCCACTGAGCCTCGTGCCGCTCGCCTACGCCTCGGCGGTCGTGCGCTACCGGCTGCTGGACATCGAGGTGATCGTCAAGCGCATGCTCGGCTACATCGGGGCCGTAGCCGCGGTCGTCGCTATGTACGTGGTGCTGCTGCAGGGTTTCACGCGGCTGCTGACGCGGGGCGGCGCCGCCTACAACTGGATTCTGGCCGCCGTGGTCACCGTGATCGTGCTGCTGCTCGCCCCGTCGGTGAAGCAGGTCATTCAGAACGCGCTCGACCGCGTGTTCTACCGCGACCGGTACGACTACCGCCGGGCGCTCGTCGCGTTCGCCCGCGATCTCAACAGCGACCTCGACCTCAACCGTCTGGCGCAGCGCCTCGTCTCGCGCGTCGTGGAAACGCTGCTCGTCGACCGCATGGCGCTGCTGGTGGCCGACGAGGACGCGCCGCGCTTCGAGCCGGTGTGCGCATCCGGCTTCGACGAGCCGTTGCTGCCGCTCGCCGCCGGTTCGGCAATCGGCGCGTCGGTCGCGGCGGGGCAGCTGGTGGCGCTCGACGACCCCATCGCGGCGAGCCGGTTCCCGCCGGAGCAGGTGGAGGCCTGGCGGAGCGCGGGGCTGTCCCACTTCATTCCGTGCGTGTCGAACGAGGGCGCGATTGCCGTGCTCGCGCTCGGGCGCAAGCACACGGGCGAGCCGCTCAACAGCGAGGACACGGCGCTGCTGGCGGCCGTGGCCGGGCAGATTGCGACCGCGCTCGAGAACGCGCGGCTCTACCGGCAGCTGCACGTCAAGGCGCTCGAGCTCGATCGGCTGCGGACGTTCAACGAGAACATCCTCGAATCGCTCGACGACGGCCTGCTCGTGCTCGACCTGGACGACCGGATCGTGCGGTGGAACCGGGCGCTCGAGCGGCTGTACGGCGTCCCGCGCGGCGAAGCCGCGGGGCTGGGGCTCGACGAGGTGTTCGACACCCCGGTGGTGGAGGCGATCCGGGCGGCCCGCCGCGATACGCCGCAGGGCGCGGTGCTGTCGCGCATTCGATTGAGCGCGCGTGGCTCCGCCAAGGGGTCCACGCTGATCGTCACCGTGGCCGTCGTCCCGCTTCGCGCCGCCGAAGCCGGCAGGGAGACGACCGTCGGCACGATTGTGATCCTGGAAGACATCACGCGGCGCGTGGAACTCGAGGAGCAACTGCAGATTTCCGAGAAGATGGCCTCCATCGGCCTGCTGGCGGCGGGCGTTGCCCATGAGGTGAACACCCCCCTCACCGGTATTTCGAGCTTCACCCAGATGCTGCTCGACGGGGCCGATCCGGCCGATCCGCGTACCGGTCTGCTCGAGAAGATCGAGCGGCAGACATTCCGGGCGGCAAAGATCGTCAGCGGGCTGCTCAACCTGTCGCGTCCCGCGTCATCGGCCGGGGGCGAGATGGCGGCGGTGGATCTGAACACCGTCCTCACCGACGTGCTGACGCTGCTGGAGCACCAGTTCGAGCTCCAGCACGTCAAGATGCGGCGTGAGTTCCACTCCGCGCCGGTCGTCGTCACCGGCTTCGAGCACAAGTTGCAGCAGGTGTTCCTGAACCTGTTCCTCAACGCCAAGGACGCGATGCCGAAGGGCGGGTGGCTGTCGGTCAGCACCTCGCTCCGAGGCGACCGGCCGCTCGTCGAAGTGGCCGACACCGGCTCCGGCATCCCGAGCGAATATCTCGCGCGTATCTACGACCCGTTCTTCACGACCAAGTCCATGAGCCACGGCACCGGTCTGGGCCTCTCGATCACCTACGGGATCGTCCGCGAGCACCGGGGCTCGATCGACTGTGAGAGCGTCGTCGGTCAGGGGACGCGCTTCATCCTGGAATTCCCGCCGGCCCCGGCCGCGCGTCCTGCCGCGGCGGCCTCCGCAGCGGGCGCGCGCGCGGCCCGTTCATAGCAGGTACCTCCCATGCGCCGTCATGCCGCCATTCTGGTCGTCGACGACGAAGACATCATGCGCGAGATCCTCGAGGCGCTGCTGACACGCGCGGGGTACACCGTGCGGCTGGCGGCAAGCGGAGCGGAAGGCCTCGAACTCGCCCGCTCGATGCCGTTCGACGCGGCGATCGTCGACCTGATGATGCCGGGCATGGACGGGATGGCGACGCTCGAGGAGCTGAAGACCATCGACGACGAACTGCCCGTGCTGATGATCACGGCGTTCGCTTCGGTGGAGACGGCGATTACGGCGATGAAGCTCGGGGCGTTCGACTACGTGACGAAGCCGTTCAAGAACGACGAAGTGCTCGTCGTCGTACGCAACGCCGTCGAGCGCCGGCAGCTCAAGGCCGAAAACACCGCGCTGCGGCAGACGCTGCAGGCGCAGCAGCAGAGTTTCGCCGGCCTGATCGGACGCAGTCCGGGAATGAAGCAGGTGTTCAACCTGATCATCCAGGCGGCGCCGAGCCGATCGACGATCCTCGTCACGGGCGAGAGCGGCACGGGCAAGGAGCTTGTCGCGCGCGCCATGCACGGGCACTCGTCGCGGGCCGACCGCGCGTTCGTCACCGTCAATTCCGGCAACCTGCCGTCCGACCTGCTCGAATCGACACTGTTCGGCCATGTGAAGGGCGCGTTCACCGGCGCGGTGTACCCGAAGAAGGGGCTCTGCGACCTGGCCGACCGGGGCAGCATCTTCTTCGACGAGATCGGAAACATTCCCCTCGAGACGCAGGCGAAGCTGCTGCGGGTGATGCAGGAGCGCGAGTTCATGCGGCTCGGCGGGATGGAGACGATCAAGGTGGACGTCCGCATCATCGCCGCGACCAACTGCAATCTGCAGGAAATGGTAGCGGATGGCCGCTTCCGCGAAGACCTGTACTACCGCCTGCACGTGATCAACGTCTGGCTGCCGCCGCTCCGCGAGCGGAAGGAAGACATCCCCGTGCTGGCCCAGCACTTTCTCGAAAAATTCAGCCGCGAAAACGA
>JACQZV010000050.1 GCA_016213695.1 Acidobacteriota bacterium
ACCCGACGAGCCCCGGGCCCTGCGTCACCGCGACCGCGTCGTAGGCCGTCGCCCCGCCATCGGCGAGCGCCCGCTCGACCACTCCACAGATATCGCGCACGTGCTGCCGCGCCGACAGCTCCGGGACGACACCGCCCCACTCGCGATGGATCTCGACCTGGGACGCCACGACGCTGGAACGGACGCGCCACGGACGCCGCGGATCGCCGGTCTCGTCGACCAGCGCGGCCGCCGTTTCATCGCAGGAGGTCTCGATGCCGAGGACGAGCATGCAGGGGGCAGTCAGCAGTGGGCAGTGGGCAGTGGGCAGTGGGCAACCGGGGCTGCTATGCGGGACCTGTGTCGCGTGCGTGGGCCGAGAGCGACACCTCATACGGTGGCCGGGCAATGCCGCGTTCCGTGATGATCGCCGTCACGTATTTCGCCGGCGTGACGTCGAACGCGGGATTGCGGACGCGCGCGCCGCCGGGCGTCAGCCGCACCCCGCCCATGTGCGTGACCTCGCGTTCGTGCCGTTCCTCAATCGGAATCCGGCTGCCGTCCGGCGTGTTGAAGTCAATCGTGGACATCGGCGCCGCGACGTAGAACGGGATGTCGTGCTCCCTGGCCCGCACCGCGACGCTGTACGTGCCAACCTTGTTGTCCACGTCCCCTTTGGCGGCAATCCGGTCGGCGCCGACCACCACCAGGTCAACGCGCCCCTGCCGCATCATCGCGCCCGCCATGCTGTCGGTGATGACGGTCGTGTCGATGCCGTCCTTGACGAGCTCCCAGGCGGTCAGGCGCGCGCCCTGCAGGAACGGCCGCGTCTCGTCGGCGAGCACCGCGATCTTCTTGCCCTGCTCCACGGCCGCACGAATCACGCCGAGCGCGGTGCCGTAGCCGGCGGTGGCGAGCGCGCCGGCGTTGCAGTGCGTGAGGATGTTGGCAGTCTCAGGCACGAGCGTCGCGCCGTGCGCCCCCATCGAGCGACAGCCGGCGACGTCCTCGTCGTGAATCCGCCGCGCCTCGGCGTCGAGGCGCGCCGCGATGTCCCCCACCGAGCCGCCCGACTGCGCGGCGTCGGCGAACGCCCGCTTCATCCGGTCGATGGCCCAGAACAGGTTGACGGCCGTCGGCCGCGTGCCGGCCATCAGATCGCACGTCTTCTGGAACTCGGCCGCGAACTGCTTGGTCCCGGTCGCGCGGCTCCGGCGCATGCCGAGCGCGATCCCCATCGCCGCCGCAACGCCGATGGCCGGCGCGCCGCGGATCACCATCGCCCTGATCGCCTTGGCGACGTGCGCCGCGGTCTTGCACGTCACGTAGACCTCGACGGAGGGCAGCTTCCGCTGGTCGATCATCAGGACCGAGTCACCTTGCCAGGCGATGGTGGGGAGCATGTTCAGTGGGCAGTGGGCAGTGGGCAGTGCCTTAACGATTCAACGAGTTCAACAGGCCCGTGACAAGCCGGCCCACTTCACCCAACTGCATCAGGAGGTCCCGCGTGGTATCGGCATGCATGAGTTTCAGTCTCTCTGCAAGCATAACGTGGGTCTCAAGTTCCCGTACCGACCCATGAGCGACGGAAAGCTGGTTCCCGAACTCTCCAGGCGTTCGCCGCCCTTCACCCTCAGCGATGTTCGCCGGAATGGAAATCGCGGCACGACGCATCTGAGCGCAGAGCCCGAACTTCTCCTCCACCGGAAGGGTCCCGGTGGCGAGATACACGGCTTCGGCCACGTTCATCGCCTTTTGCCACGCGATGAGATCCGTATAGTTTCTCGACGCCATGCGCGCGGCACATCCGATACGCGTGCCGATGTTGTCGCACCCGAAACCCATGAACCTCCGACCTGCCCACCGCCCACTGCCCACCGTCCACTGCCCACTGCCTACTCCAGTTGTCTCCCATCGAAAGGCAGCGGCAGGAGCGCGCTCAGCCGATAGCGGCCTGTCTCGCGGCGCAGGTTGGCGAGGATCACGTCGAGATCGCCGCCGAACTCCCAGAGGATCTGCCGGCACGCGCCGCACGGCGGCGTCGGCATGGCGGCGGCGGCGACGATCGCGATGCGGCGGAAGCGGCGGTGCCCCTCCGAGAGCGCCTTGAACATCGCGACGCGCTCGGCGCAGACCGTGAGGCCGTAGGTCGCGTTCTCGATGTTGCAGCCGGTGATCACGGCGCCGTCGGCGGTCTCGAGCGCCGCCCCCACCTTGAACCCCGAGAAGGCGGCCCGCGCGTGCCGCCGCGCGAGTCGCGCGGCCCGAATCAGATCAGAGTCCGTCAATGATCCCCTCGATGAGCGCGATGAACGCGCCGCGCACCCGGCGCGTCGTCTCGAGCACGTCCTCGTGCCGGAGCGGCTCGGGCAGGACGCCGGCCGCCATGTTCGTGATGCAGGAGATGCCGAGCACGTCGATCCCCATGTGCCGCGCCGCGATCGCTTCCGGAACGGTCGACATGCCAACCGCATCCGCGCCGATCGCCCGGAGATACCGGATCTCCGCCGGCGTTTCGTAGCTCGGCCCGGCACATGCCGCGTAGACGCCGTGGGCGACCGGCACACGGGCCGCGGCGGCGGCCTCGTCAGCCAGACGCCGCAGCCGCGATGCGTAGACCTCGGTCATGTCCGGAAAGCGCGGGCCGAATCGGTCGTCATTCGCGCCCGCCAGCGGATTGACGCCGAGCAGGTTGATGTGATCGTCGATGATCATCATCACGCCGGGCGTCAAACGCGTGTTCACGCCTCCGGCGGCGTTGGTGACGACCAGCTGCCTGACGCCGAGCCGGCCCATCACGCGGGTGGCGAATACGACCGACGCCGCGTCGTGCCCCTCGTACAGATGCACGCGCCCCGCCAGCGCCGCGACACGTTTCCCCCTGGCGCGGCCGACGACCAGCCGCCCGGGATGCCCGGGGACCGCCGACGCCGGCCAATGCGGCAGATCCCCGTAGGGGATGCTCACCGCGTCCTCCAGCGTGCCGGCGAAGTCGCCGAGACCCGACCCGAGCACGAGCGCCACTTCGGGCGCCCCGCTCCCGGCGCGCCGGCGCACGGCCGCCGCCGCTTCCTCGACCCGTTCAAACATCACACCGCCCACCGCCCACTGCCCACTGCCCACTGCCCACTGCCGACTCTCACAGCAGCATCGACGCGACGCACGCGTTGATGAGCGTGGCCACGAACCCGGCGAGCAGCGCGCGCGCGCCAAGCCGCGCGAGGTCACCGCGCCGGTTCGGTGCCATGCCGCCGATGCCGCCGAGCTGGATGCCGATCGAAGCGAGATTCGCGAATCCGGTGAGCGCGAACGTGGCCAGCGCGTACGACCGGTCGCTGATGACGCCACGGTACTGCCCGGTGAGCTTGACGAACGCGACGAACTCGTTGGCGACGAGCTTGGTGCCCAGCAGGTCGGCCACCGGCCCGATGTCGGCGGAGGGCACGCCCATGAGAAACGCGACCGGCGCGAAGACGACGGCGAAGACGCCCGCAAGCGTGAGGCCGGGGCGCATCACGCCGAGCAGGTAATCGAACATCGCGAGAAAGGCGAGAAACGCGATCAGCATGCCGGCCACATTGGCGGCGAGCATCAGGCCGTCGGAGGCGCCGCTGGCCGCCGCGTCGATGGCGTTCACGTGCAGCCGCTCGACGTGCACCGGCGCCATCCCCGCCGTCTCCGGCTGCTCCCGCTCGGGCAGCAGGAGCTTGGACAGGTAGAGGCCGCACGGCGCCGCCATGACGCTGGTCGTCAGGATGGCGACCGGATCGGCGCCGAGCGCGATGTACACGGCCATCACGCCGCCGGAAATCGTCGCCATGCCCCCCACCATCATCGCCAGCAGCTCCGACTGCGTCATGCGCGGCACGAACGGCTTGACGATGATGGGCGCCTCGGTCTGTCCCATGAACAC
The DNA here is from genome assembly GCA_016213695.1 of Acidobacteriota bacterium. GTDB lineage: Bacteria > Acidobacteriota > Vicinamibacteria > Vicinamibacterales > UBA2999 > DATCJA01. The sequence continues at coordinate 3,893 of JACQZV010000050.1, forward strand.
GTTCGCGGTGGCCGACAGCGTTTCGGCGCCGCTCGTCCGCATCAGCCGAATCATCGCGCGTGCCATCAGCCGCACGACGAACTGCAGGATGCCGAAGTAGTAGAGCACCGTGAAGAACGACGACACGAAGATGATGGTCGGCAGCGCCACAAACGCAAAGACCAGCCCGTTCTGCGGGCCCACGGCCGACCCGAGCACCTCGGGATTGGCCAGCGCTCCGAAGACGAACCGGGACCCGGCGTCGGTGAACTGCAGGAAGCGGCTCACGCCGGCGCCGACGGCGCTGAAGAACTCATAGCCGGGCCGCCGCCCCCCGATTTCGAGCTTCAGGATGACCAGCGCGAACCCGAGCTGCAGCGCCATGCCCCAGAGCACGGTGCGCCAGTTCACGTGGCGCAGGTCCGGAGAGAACACCGCCACCAGGGCGATGAAGCAGAGCGCGCCCGCGCCCGCCTGCGCGCGCGGACCCGCCATAGTGCCGAGCAGCCAGGCGGCGCCCCCGCATGCCAGGACCGCCGCGATCGCCACACCCCTCAGGCGCTTCTCCATCGGCCCCCTACGCGACCCTGCCGAGCACCAGCGGCCTCATCGGCGGCGGCTCGGCGGCGATACGGATGGCCGCTCCGGCCAGCGCGGCGGCTTCGTCCAGTCCACGATCGTCGTTGTACAGCAACTCGAGGATGGTGTCGCCCTCACGTACCGGGTCGCCCGGCTTCCGGGCGATCAGGATGCCGGCGCCGTGATCGATCCGGTCCTCGATTCTCTGCCGGCCGGCGCCGAGCGCCATCGACGCGCGGCCCAGCAGGTCGGCCTGCAGCGTGGCGAGGTAGCCGCCGGCCGGCGCCGCGACCGGGCGGCGGTGGGCCGCGCGCGGCAGGCGTCCGGGGTCGTCCACGACCCGCGCGTCGCCGCCCTGCGCCTCGACGAGCGCGCGCAGCCTGTCGAGCGCCGCGCCGGAGGCGATCGCCCCCCGCACCGCGGGCTCGGCGCCGCGCTCGTCGAACCGGCCCGAGAGGACGAGCATGCGCGACGCGAGCACGATCACGAGCGCCGTGAGATCGGGCGGGCCGTCGCCCTTCAGCGTCTCGATGCACTCGACCACCTCGACGGCATTGCCGACGGCGCGGCCGAGCGGCGCGTCCATGTTCGTAATCACCGCTTCGGTCCGCACCCCGCTGTTGGCGCCGATCGCCACGAGCAGCCGCGCGAGCGCCGCCGCGTCGGGCTCGGCTTTCATGAACGCGCCGTGCCCGCACTTGACGTCCAGCACGAGCGCGTTGCCGCCCTCGGCGAGCTTCTTGCTCATCACCGAGGCGGCGATCAGCGGCACGCTCGGCACCGTCGCGGTCACGTCACGCAGCGCGTACAGCCGCTTGTCGGCCGGCGCGAGCGAGGCGGACTGGCCGATGATGCAGGCGCCGGTGCGGCGCAGCACGTCCTTGAACTGCTCGATCGACAGGTCCGTCCGGAACCCTGGAATCGCCTCCAGCTTGTCGAGCGTCCCGCCGGTATGGCCGAGCCCGCGTCCGGACATCTTCGGCACGACCACCCCACAGGCGGCGGCAATCGGGGCCAGCACGATCGACACCTTGTCGCCCACGCCGCCCGTACTGTGCTTGCCCACCTTGATGCCGGGAATGTCCGACAGGTCGACGCGCTCGCCCGAGTGCAGCATGGCATCGGTCAGCCAGAACGTCTCCTGGTCGGACATGCCCCGGAGCACGATCGCCATGAGCAGGGCCGAGGCCTGGTAGTCGGGAATCTGCGCCGCCGTGATCCCCTGGACGAACTGGTCGATGTCCCCTCGCGACAGCGCGTGTCCATCGCGCTTTTTCGCGATCACGTCGACGAAACTCATGGAAGAGCGCCCAGTATAATCAACTTCCGATGGCGCCCACCCCGGCGGCCAGCCCGATGTCGGCGGAGCAAAGCGCCCTGCTGACCGAGTTCGCACGCGCGTGCCGCGCTGCGGCGCGCTCGGTGTCGCTCTATCCGCGCGCGCACCCCGCCATCCAGGCGTCGCTCTCGCGGGTGGCGGCGGCCTCCGGACGCCTCGTGACCGCCGACGATCTGCTCCTCACCGTGCTCCCCGATATGCTGGTCATCGACGGCCGGTCGCCCGGCCGGCCGGACGCGGCACTGGGCGAGCTGGCCGCGCTCATGCACGAGCGCCTGATCGGCGCCCTCCGCATCGATCGGGCCGCCGGCCTCGAGGACTGGCACGCCCTGCTGCTCCTGCTCGCCCGCCCCGCCGATGAGCTGATCGCCGGCGGGGGTATCGGCCAGGCCTGGACGACGGCGGGCCGCAACCATTTCGAGATTCGGGAAATCGACTACGCCGAAGTGCTGCGCGAGCGCGCCGGCGCCGACGGCGCCGGCGGGGAGAAATGGGACGCGATCATCGCGTTCTGCCTCGACGGGGGCAGCGGCACGCTCGACGAGCAGGGATTGACGGCGCTGCTCGAAACGCTCGGCGACCCGTCGCGGTTCGGCGAGCTGCTCGAACGGCTGCAGAGCGCGGAGACCACCGACGCCGCCGTCGGCGCCCGTGCGGCGGCGCTCATCACGCTCGTCCAGAAGCTGCTCGAGGCCACCGCGCAATGGCCGAAGGGCCAGGGCGAAGACGCCGTCCTGCAGACGGCGGCCGACGCCGTGTCGCGTCTGACGCCCGACATGCTGCTGGCGCTCATCAAGCAGACCCAGTCGGACGACCGCGAGCAGGCACAGATCGCGACCGCCGTGGTCGATCGGATCAAGGACGAGGCGATCGCGTCGTTTGTCGCCGGCTCGGTGGAAAAGGAGCGCGGCGCGTCCGAACGCCTCGCGCAGGCCTTCGAGGCGCTGGTGCCGGAAATGGACCACAAGGAGCGGCTCCTCGACCTCGCCAAGGGGGAAGCCGCGCAGGGCGCGCTCGGCCGTGACGCCGGCTTCGAGGAGCTGTGGCAGTCGGCATCGCAGATGCTCGCGTCCTACTCCGACGAACGCTACGTCTCGAGCGAGTACGCGCGCGAGCTGTCGGGGGCGCGCAGGCAGGCGGTCGACGTGGAACGCGTGTCGGACGACCCGCCGGAACGCATCGAGGGGTGGCTGGACACGATTTCCGACGTCGCGCTCACGGTGCTCGACTTTCAGCTCCTGCTCGACCTGCTGCAGGTCG
>JACQZV010000051.1 GCA_016213695.1 Acidobacteriota bacterium
CGGGCTCTTCGATCCGCACGCGCTGCGTGGGGGGCTCGACGCGGCCCGCCGCGGCGGGCGTTTCCGCGGGCAGTTCCTCGACGCGCGCAGCGGCCCCGGCCGCCTGCTGCACCACTGGCGCCGGCTCGGGCTCGGGCTCAGGCTCGGGCACCGGTTCGACGGCTGCCAGCAGCGCCGGTGGCTCTTCGAGTGGTTGTTCGGCGAGCTCTTCAGGCTCGGGCTCGGCGACCTCGGCCGGTGGCGGCGGCGCCACCGGTCTGATGGTCTTGACGAGCCGCGGCGGGCCGAGCACGGGTGCGGCCGGCTTGGGCGGCTCCGCCTTCTTGGCGGGCGCCGTCTTCTTGCCGCCCTTGGCGGGCACCGGCGCGTGCTCGGCAAACAGGTCCCCGCCGGGCAGGGCGATGTTGCGCTGGCGCGCCACGCGCTCGACGAACGAGCGGGCGACAACTTCCTCGATCGTGCTCGACGCGCTCTTCAGCTCGATGCCGTGATCGCGCTTGAGCAGGGCGAGCACTTCCTGGCTCGCCGCGCCGAGCAGTTCCGCGACCTTGTAGATCCGAACGGTGGCCAATACTTAGTCCTTTGCCCCGGTGTGTCCGGGCTCCGCCGGCGCCGCCCCGCCCTCGTCGACCGGCGCGGCGGCATCCGTCTCCGTGCTCTGCGCCTCGGCGGAGACGTCGGCGGACGCGTCCGCCAGGGCCTGCGCCGAGGCGTCCGGCTCGCCGGCGGGTTCCCCCTCGGCGTCCGCGGCGCCCTCGCCGAGGTCGAGCGCACCGAACTGCGCCTCCACCTCGCGGCGCTTGTCTTCCTCGCTCTTGATGTCGATGCGCCAGCCGGTGAGCTTGGCGGCGAGCCTGACGTTCTGGCCCTTCTTGCCGATGGCCAGCGACAGCTGCTTGTCCTCGACGACGACTTCCATGACGCGTTCCTTGTCGTCGACGATGGTGACGCGCTGCACCTTGGCGGGGCTCAACCCGTTGGTCACGAAGAGAATCGGGTCGTCCGACCATTCGACGATGTCGATCTTCTCGCCGCGCAGCTCGCGGATGATCGCCTGGACGCGCGTGCCTTTCATGCCGACGCAGGCACCGACCGGGTCGACGTCGCGCTCGCGCGAGTAGACGGCCACCTTGGCGCGGTCGCCCGCCTCGCGGACGGCGCCGCGGATCATCACGGTGCCGTCGTAGATTTCCGGCACTTCCTGCTCGAACAGCTTGATGAGCAGCGCCGGGTCGGTCCGCGACAGCACGATCTGCGGCCCCTTGGCGCCGCGGTTCACGCCCTTGATGACGGCGCGGATGCGTTCGCCGGGCGTGTAGCTCTCGGCGCGGGATTGTTCCTTGCGCGGCAGCGCCGCTTCCACGCGGCCGATCTCGACGACGAGATCGCCGTTCTCGAACCGCTTCACCGTGGCGTTGACGACCTCGCCCACGCGCTCGTTGTACTCGGCGAAGATGTTCTCGCGCTCGGCCTCACGGACTTTCTGGAAGATGACCTGCTTGGCGGTCTGGGCGGCGATGCGGCCGAGGACATCGGTTCGCTTCGGGAACTCGATCTCCATGTCAACCTCGGCCTCCTCCCCGTAGAGCGTCTGCGCTTCACTGAGGGAGATTTCCGTGGCCTCGTTGGTCACCTCGGTGACGATCTGCTTGATCGCAAAGAGGTCGACCTGCCCGGTTTCGGGGTTGAACCGCGTCTTGAGGTTCTCGTTCGTCTTGTAGTACTTGCGGGAGGCGGTGAGCACCGCGTCCTCGATGGCTGTGACAATCGTGTCCGGCTCGATCCCTTTCTCCTTGGCGAGCGCCTCGATCGTCTGCATCAACGGGTTCTGCATTGTCGTTGCCATCAAAATTCCACTTCCAGCCGGCCGCGCATTACGAGCCGCAGCGGCAGCCGGTGCATCCGGCCGTTCGGCGCCTCCAGCAGCACATGTCCGTCGTCCACGCCGCGCAAGCGCCCCTCGAAGGCCTTCTGGTTGTCGACCGCCTCCCGCACCACCACCTTCGCGAGCCGCCCGCTGAACCGCTCGTAGTCGGCCGGGTCGCGCAGCGGCCGGTCGAGCCCGGGCGAGGACACCTCAAGCGTGTACGCGAACGGGAGCGGGTCCTCGACATCGAGAATCGTGCTGATCTCGTGGTTGACCTGCTCGCAATCGTCGATGCTGACGCTCTCCTCCGGCGTCGCGGCGGGCCCGGGCCGGTCGATAATCACGCGGACCACGTGCCCGACCGCCTCGCGGCGGCTCTGAATATCCCACACGGACAGCCCGCGCGATGCGGCCACCCGTTCGGCGATGCCCCGGATCTGCGCCAGCGGCTCCATCTCCCGGATCGATGCGGCCGGCCATCGGGTCGGCCAAATAAAAAAAGTGGGCACGAGCCCACTTGGAGTACTCCTCCGCCTAGGTGCAACACATAAGCGTATCACACCGCCGGAGGCACGGACAACGCAACGGGCGTGCTGGTGGTCGCCTGTCCGTTGAGCGGACGCGCCACCAGATCGTACCCTCGACTGGCGACGATCTCGGCCTCGATGAACGTGCCGGACGCCGTCTCAGAGGGATCGCAGTCGGTCAGGTAGACGAGCGGGTCGATGTCTGGCGCCTGGCTTTCGAGCCGGCCACGCAGCACGAGTTCGTGCTCGGCCGCTGGACCATCGACGAGGACCCGCGCGCGGGTTCCGATGCGTGCGGCCTGCGCGCGCCGCACCAGCCGCTCCTGCGCGCGCATCAGGCGCGCCCGGCGGCTCTTCTTGACGCGCGCCGGCACATCGTCGCAAAGCCCATGCGCGGACGTGCCCTGTTCGTGCGAGTAGGTGAACACGCCGACGTGGTCGAACCGCACGGTCTCGATGAACGCCTCCAGCGCATCGACGTCGGCGTCGGTTTCCCCCGGAAATCCGGCGATGAACGTCGTTCGCAGCGCGACGCCCGGCAGCCGGGTCCTGATGCGGTCGAGCAGGCGCTCGTACGCCGCGCGCGTGCCGGGCCGCCGCATCCGTTTCAGCACGGCATCGGAGGCGTGCTGCAGGGGCAGGTCGATGTACCGGCAGACCTTCTCGCTCTCGGCGATGGCGTCGAGGACCTCGCTGGTAATCGTGGTTGGATACAGGTACAGCATCCGGATCCACTCGAGCCCGGCGACGCGGTTGAGCGCGCGCAGCAGCCGCGGCAGGGCGCCGCGCTCGCCGCGGTCGATGCCGTAGAAGGTCGTGTCCTGAGAGATGAGCAGCAGCTCGCGGACACCGCGGGCCGCCAGCGCCTCGGCTTCGCGCAGGATGGAGTCGGCCGGTCGGCTCCGGTACCTGCCGCGAAGCGTCGGAATGATGCAGAAGGCGCACGAGTAATCACAGCCCTCCGCAATCTTTACGTAGGCGTAATGGCGCGGCGTTGCCAGCAGGCGCGGCGTGTCGGCGTCGTAGAGGTAGGTCGGCAGGGCTGCCGGCTTCAGGCTCCGGGCGGCAGGACCGACCACCTCGCCGTTCGCGCGGAGCAGCGGGACGTAGGCCGGGTCCCGCGGCGCGCGCGAGCCATCCGCCGTTGACCCGGCGCCGATCGCCGCGACAATGCCGGGAATCTCGCCGGTGCCGATAATCGCGTCGATCTCCGGAATCTCGGCGCGCAGCTCGTCGCGGTAGCGCTCGGCCATGCAGCCGGCCACGACCAGGCGCCGGCACGTGCCGCGCTTCTTGTGTTCGGCCATCTCGAGGATGGCGTCGATCGATTCCTCCCTGGCCTTGTCGATGAACGCACAGGTATTGACGATGAGGACATCCGCCCCGGCGGGGTCGCTCGTCAGCTCGCAGCCGGCCTGCTGCGCGTGGCCGAGCATGACCTCGGAGTCGACGAGGTTCTTGGGACAGCCGAGGGAGATCATGCCGATTTTCATGGCTTCGGGCTTCAGGCTACACGCTATGGGTACAACCGGTACAGCATTCGCGGGTACGGAATCGTCTCACGCACGTGCTCGAGCCCGCAGATCCATGACACGCAGCGCTCGATCCCCATGCCGAAACCGCCGTGCGGCACCGACCCGTACCGGCGCAGGTCGAGATACCACTCGAACGCCTGCGGCGGCAGGTTGTGCGCCCGGATACGCTGCTCGAGCCGCTGCAGGTCGTCCTCGCGCTGGCCGCCTCCGATGATCTCCCCGTAGCCCTCGGGCGCGAGCACGTCGACGCAGAGCGCCTTGTCGGGCTGCCGCGGGTCGGCCTTCATGTAGAAGGCCTTCACGGCCGCGGGATAGTGGGTGACGCAGACCGGCCGATCGAACTGCTCGGACAGCACGGTCTCGTCGCTGCCGCCGAGGTCGGTGCCGTACTCGAACGGTTGTCCCTTCTCTGCGAGCCGCCGCGCCGCCTCGTCATACGTGAGCCGCGGAAACGGCGCCGTGACCCGCTCCAGCTTCGAGGTGTCGCGCTCGAGTATCTGCAGCTCGGGCCGCCGCGTCTCGAGCACGCGCGCGACGACGCTCGTGAGCAGGCCTTCGGCGAGCTCGATCACGTCGTGGAGATCCGCGTACGCCATCTCGGGCTCGACCATCCAGAACTCGGTGAGATGGCGGCGGGTCTTCGACTTCTCCGCCCGGAAGGTCGGGCCGAAGCAGTACACCTTGCCGAGCGCCATCGCGTTCGCCTCGTTGTAGAGCTGCCCGCTCTGCGTGAGATACGCCGTCGTGTCCTCGAAGTACTGGACCGGAAAGAGCGTCGTCGTGCCCTCGCAGGCCGCCGGCGTGAAGATGGGCGTGTCGCAGAGGATGAAGCCCCGGCCGTTGAAGAAATCGCGCACCGCGCTGATCACTTCATGACGCACCCGCAGGATCGCGGTCTGCCGCTCGGACCGGATCCAGAGATGCCGGCGGTCCAGCAGGTAGTCGACGCCGTGCTCCTTCGGCGTGATCGGATAGTCGTGCGAGTCGCCGTGGACCTCGAGGCTCGTCACGTCGATTTCGTACCCGCCGCGGGCGCGCGCGTCGGCGCGCACGGCCCCGGTCACCGACAGCGAGGTCTCCTGCGACAGGTGATCGGCGCGCAGGAAGGCCTCGTCGCCCACGGCCGCCTTCGACATCACCGCCTGGATGAACCCGGTCCCGTCGCGGACGATCAGGAAGTGAATCTTGCCGCTCGACCGGCGGGCGTGCAGCCAGCCGTGGAGGGTGACCTGCCGGCCGACGTGCGTCGCGATGTCGGCAATCGAGGCGCGCATCACAGGTTGGCGGGCCCGCGGCGGGCGACGTGTGCACGCCGCGAACGCGATCTAGAAGGTGACAAGGGTCCCTTTCAGCCGTTCCCGCGCCGCCGCCGACCGCGCCAGCACGTCGAGGGGATCGCCGGTGGCAGCCACTTCGAGCATCAGCATGCCGTCGTAGCCGATCTTCTGCGTCGCCATCATCGCGCGGTCCCAGTCAATGGTGCCCGCGAAGGGGACCAGGTGCTCGTCCTCGCGGCCCCGGTTGTCATGCATGTGTGTGGTCCAGACGTGCCCCGAGACCGTCTCGATCGCCTCGGCCAGGTCGCCCATCAGGTGGGCGTGGCCGTAATCGAGACAGACGCCGACGTCGAGGCCGTCGAGATCGTCCTCGATCAGCCGCACGAGCGCCTCGGGCTGCGAGAGCGCGTTCGGGATCACCTCGACAGCCACCCGCACGCCCGCCTCACTCGCGACCGCCGCGATCTCTTCGAGGCTCCGGCGGGCGGCGTCGGGCCGATTCTCGATGTCCTTCGACGCCCCCGACGGCAGGCCGAGGTGCACGACGAGATACCGGTACGGCAGCCGGCGCGCCACCGCGAGGGCGGCGCGCGTCTCGGCCACGGCGGCGGCGCGCCGCCGTTCATCGCCCGCGGCATTCGACAGCGGTCCCACCCACTGGCCCTGGCTGAGGCGCTCGAAGATCGGCGCGTGGAGCGCATGCAGCTCGAGCCGGGTGTCGGACAGCCACTCAGCCAGCTGCGCGACGGCGGCCTCGTCGCGGTAATCGAAGTGCGACCGCGTGGCGAACACCTCGACCGCGTCGAAGCCGTGCGCCGCGATATGCACGAGGTGCTCGCGCAACAGCGGCGACTGGTGGAACAGGTGCGTCGAGACGCCAAACCGGTACCCGGACAAACACTCAATGGTAACAGGGCTCAGGAGGCTTGCGATCAGCTCAGTTCTTCGACGTGTTCGGCCAGCAGGCGGCGCAGCCGCGCGAAGCGGTCGTACCGTCCGAGATTGGCGCGCACGTAGCTGAGCGTGCGCGGAATGTACTGAATGTACACGGGGTTCCCGCGCGAGGCGGTCTGGAACCCGAACGTGCCGAGCGCCTTCAGGTTGCGCTGCAGCGCCATCAGATCGAAGCGCCGGCGGAAATCCACGTCCTCGACGGCTGCCGCGCCGCGCCGCGCCAGAAAAAATGCCACCAGCTCCTCGACCTGCTGTTCGCTGAAGTCCACATACGAGTCGCGCAGCAGCGAGGCCAGGTCGTAGGTGTCGGGCCCCATGCGGGCGTCCTGGAAGTCGATGATGTACAGGCGCCCGTAGTGGAGCATAAGGTTGCGGCTGTGGTAATCGCGGTGACAGAGCACCCGCGGCTCGGCGGCGAGCTCGGCGGCGATCGCGGCGTACTCGGCCGACAGCGCCGCGCGCCCGGTGGCGCCGAGCGCCGCGCCGCGATAGGCCTCCAGGAAGTGCGTCGTGAAGAATTCCAGCTCCCACAGGAGCTTCTCGACGTCGAAGGCCACGCCGTACGGGACGGCGGCGCGCGAGGCCAGCTCGCCGCCGCGCTGCTGGAGAGTCGTAATGAGCGTCACGGCTTCCCGATAGAGCGCGGCATGCTCGGCGGGCGATGCCGCGCCGACATGGGCCTGCAGCGTGACGTCGCCGAGATCTTCGAGCGCGATGATCCCGAGCGCGTTGGAGTGGCCGAGGATCTGCGGCACGGGGACCGGCATCGCGCGCAGCAGCCGGGCCACGGCGACGAAGGGCAGCGCGTCGAGGTCAATCGGGCCCGGGTACACGGCGAGCACCTGCGACAGGCGGTCGCGCATCCCTCGACGCGGCTCGGGACGCCCCGGGCCGGGGTCGGGGGGCAGCAGCACGCGGAAGTAGCGGCGGTCAGAGGCGTCGCCGGTGAGCGGCACGACCTTCGCGCCGCCCTCGCGCAGGCCGGTATCGGCCAGGAACTGATCGATGCGTTCCCGCACGTCGAGGCCCTCCGCCCTGCTCCCGCCGGGCACCATGCCCAAGTGTACGCGCCTCCGCGCGGATGGTGTCGGGGAGCCGGGAGACGGTCGCCGGGTGCTCAGAGCGATGCGACCGCGAGGTCGCCGACCTGCTGCTCGCCGGGCGCCAGTTCGCCGTTCGCGCGCCGCAGCGTGACGCCGATCCAGGTGGTGCCGGCCGGCACCTGCACGCGATCGGTGACGACCGAGCGCCGGATGAGCGCTCCCGCCCCGACCTCCACGTCGTCCCACACGACGGAGTCTTCCACCCGCGCCGTTCCATCGATCCGCGTGCGCGCGCCGCGGAGCGTCGCCTGCGGCTCGCGCCGGGCCAGGAGCAGCGAGGCGCGCAGGTAATCAGAGGGAGTGCCGACATCGCAGAACTCCGCCCGGCACACGCTCGCGCGCACGGCCCCGCGGCGCGCGCTGATGAGAGCGGGGTAGAGGGCCCCGACCGACTCGGCCACCGCGCCCGGCGGCACCGAGGCGAACGCCCGCGCGTCGGCCACCTGGATGCCGATGAAATGGAACGAGCCCGACGGGCCGCCCCGGGGCGTAAAGCCGGCCACCGCGCCGTCGGCGTCGACGAGCACGCCGCCGTACTTCTCCGGCTCGTCATGCGGCACGACCGCCATCGTCACGAGCGCGCCCGACCGCTGGTGATCGGCCACGAGCGCGGGGATGTCGACGTCGGTCAGCGTGTCGCCGTTGACGATGAGAAAGGTGCTGTCGTCGAGGAGCGGCAGCGCCTGCCGCGGCCCTCCCGCCGACCCGAGCACCGGCATCTCCCACGAATACCGGAGGCGGATGTCGAGGTCGCTGCCGTCGCCGGCCACGCACGCGATGGTGTGCGGCAGATGATGGAGGTTGAGGACGGCGTCGCGGACGCCGGCCGCGCGAAGCGCGCGGAGGATGCGCCGGACGATCGGCTCCCCGGCCACGGGGATGGCGGCCTTGGCGCGAACGAGCGAGAGGGGACGGAGACGGGTGGCGAGTCCCGCGGTCAGGACGAGCGCCGGAATCATGCCGTGTCGAACACCATGTCGGAGCTGTGGAAGCCGTGGGCGTCGCGGTGCCGCAGGAACAGCCGGCGGTAGGAGTCGAGGATGAAATCGGCGGCTGTCCGGCCGAGCGCCTGCGTCATCGCGTGGATGCCGTCCTCGCTGCCCTCGATCTCGACATACGTGCCAAGCGGCGTTTCGTCGAGCGCGACGATCACGTCTTCGGCGGCAAACTCCTCGCGATATTTTTCGTACCGGAACCACACGCGCAGCCCGAGCTCCTCGAAGACCCGCCGCATCACGTCGCCGTCGCCGATGACCGTTTCATACTCCTCGCGGACCTTCATCGTGCCGGGCTGCACGGGACCTTTGAAGGTGAGCAGGCTCTTGCCGGCCTCGGTCCGGATGCGCAGGACGCACCGCTGCCGCCGGAGCATTTCGTCGTCGGTGTCAAGCAGGGCATCTTCCTGGAGGCGCCGCGAGCGGATGGGCGTGGCGCCGGCGGCGAGGATCACGGCCCGCGCCTGCTCCGGGCTGTCGAAGCGGAGCTTGACTTCACGTTCCACCATCAGCGTCACGGCCAGCCCTCCGGAAGAGCCCTTGTATCACGCTGCGCTATTCCTTCGTGACCGCGACGAACGTCTCCTGCCCGTTGCGGACGACGCGCAGGAACGCGGTCCCGCCCGACGGCACCCGCATCAGCTCGCGGCCCGCGTCGGCGGCGTTCGCCACCGCCTGCCGGCCGACGCGGACGATGACGTCGCCTTCGGCAAGGCCGGCGCGGGCGGCGGGGCTGCCCTGCTCCACGTCGAGCACGACGGCGCCCTGCGTGCCGCGGTTCAGGCGCATCCGCTGCGCGACCTCCGGCGTGATGTTCCCGAGCGTGATGCCGAAGCCGCTCGTCGTCTCGCGCTGGGTACCGCCGCCGGGACTGTTGTCGGCACGCTGCGCGGCCGTTTCGGCCTCGAGGTCGAGCTCGTCCACCGTGATATTCAGCGTGCGCTCCTGCCGATCGCGGACGATCCGCACCGGCACGGTCGTGCCCGGCCTGGTTGCGGTGACCATCGCCACCAGTTCGTCGCGGTTCCGGATCGGCTTGCCGTTGAAGGCAATGACGACGTCGCCAGGCTCGAGGCCCGCCTTGGCCGCCGCGCCGCTCGGCGCGATGTTCAGGACGACGGCGCCGTTGCGGTCCTTCAGGCCGAACTCATCCACGGCGTCCGCGGGAATCGGGCCGATGCCGACGCCGATGCGCCCGCGCGTGATCTTGCCCGCGCGCAGCTGCGGCAGCAGCTCGCGAACGACGTTGATCGGCATCGCGAAGCCGACCCCGACGTTGCCCGGCCGTCCCTCGCTGATGATCGCGGTGTTGATGCCGACGACCTCGCCGCGCAGGTTGAGCAGCGGTCCGCCGGAGTTGCCGGGGTTGATCGCCGCGTCCGTCTGCAGCACCTGCGCGTAGCGCTGCGAGGCCACCGGGAACGAACGCTCGATCGCGCTGATCACGCCCACCGTCACCGTGTGCGACAGACCGAACGGATTGCCGATCGCGACGACCCAGTCGCCCGGGAAGACCTGCCCCGAGTCGCCGAACTTCACTTCAGGGAGCGTATGGTCCGGCTTTTCGGTCAACTCGATGAGCGCGCTGTCGGTGAGCGGGTCGCGGCCCACGACGCGGGCGTCGTACTCCTGGTCGGAGTCCTCGCCGTAGAGCGACACACGGATCTTGGTGGCGCCTTCGACGACGTGATTGTTGGTCAGGATGAAGCCGGCCTTGTCGATGATGAAGCCGGTGCCCGCCGCCTGCACGACCTCTTCGCGCGGCGGTGGCTGCTGCTGCTGGCGCGGCTGGCCGGGCTGGGGCTGTCCGAAGAAGCGCTCGAACAGGTCGCCGCCGCCCCCGCCGCCTCCGCCAAAGAAGTCGCTCAGGTCCTGGGCGCGCTGCCGCGACTCGGTTCTGATGTTCACGACGGCCGGCGACACGGCTTTCGCAATGTCGCGGAACATGGTCGCCGTCAGCGGACCCGTGATCGGCGCGCTGTTGGCCGGCGGCGCCACCGTCTGGGCGGCCGACGAGGGAGCCATGCCCAGCCGGGACGCGATCACCATCCCCACGGCCAGTGAAGCGATCGCAATCAGCAGCGCGTAAAAAAATGTCGTCTTGCGGTTCACCATATCGTCAGTCTCCAAGCGCAATTATCTCCATCTGGCGCGGTCCCGTCACTATGGCCTCGTGCGGCCCACGGAACATGTTGATTTCCGTGCGGACCCCGAACGTCTCGAAATACAGGCCCGGTTCGATCGTGAATCCGGCGCCGGGCAGCACGCGGCGATCGTCGTGGGTCTCGTAATCGTCGAGGTGGACCCCATTACCGTGCACGCTCTCTCCCAGGCTGTGGCCGGTGCGATGCAGGATGCGGTCGCCGTATCCGGCCTGCTCGAGCACCGTCCGGGCCGCGCGATCGACCTCCCAGCCCCGGAGGTCGCGCCCCGCGCGCACCGCCTCTTCGACGAGCGTCACGGCCGCATCGCGCGCTTCGACGATGGCACGGACCGCGCGGACCGGCTCTGCCGGCACCCTGCGGGCCGTCACGGCAACCCAGGTGATGTCGGCAAACACCGCACCGGGGCGGTTCATCTTGCCCCACAGGTCGAGGAGCAGCACCTCGCCGGCGACGATCGGCCTGCTGCGCTCCGCCGCCGGCAGGTAATGCGGATCGCCGGAATTGGCGCCGATCGCCACAACGGGCGCCGAATCGCTGACGAGCCCCTCCTGGTCGAACCAGCCGACCATCTGCTGCTGCACGTCATATTCGGTGAGCGGCGTTGACGCGCGGAGCGCCGAGGCGACCGCCGCAAACGCGCGATCCTTGATCCGGTAGAGCGCGGCCGACGCGGTCCGGTGCGACGCCAGCTGGTCGGCATCCCAGGCCGCCTCGAACTGCTGCACCAGATCGCCCGACGACACAATCTCGACGCCACGCTCGCGGAGGACTTCGGCCGTGCCCGCATCGACCCGCGACAGATACGGGATCGCGCAGCCTGGCGAATATTCCATGGCGATGCGCCCCAGGCCGTCCAGCAGGGCCGCCAGCCCGGCCTCGAGCTGGTGCCGGCCGGCGTAGACCGCCTTGTCGCCCGGCAGCGCGTCGAGATTGTGGCGCTCGATCGCGTGGACGAGGCCGCGTGGTTCGCCCGATGCCGGGATCAGGTAGAACCACCGGCGCGTCGTCATGTGCGCGCCGTCGGTGAGTCCCGCGAGCCTGGCGGCGATGGGGTTCGACCCATGAAAATCGTAGAGGAGCCAGGCGTCGAGCCGTCCGGCGCGAAGCGCGCGCTGCACGGCGGCCACGTCGAGAGACATTCGTCCACCTTACCATCTCTGACGCGCAGGGGCGCTCGAAAGTCGGGCGGCGGGTCCGCGGCGCGGGACCTGTCCCCGGGCCGACCGGCCTCGCTATAATCTGCACTGATCGGCCATGAAGAATCGCCTTGCCGCCGCCCTCGTCTTCGCGTCGCTTGCGGCCGCCGGCGCCGGCGGGCAGCAGGCGCCGCCCGCGCCGCAGGAGGGCGCGGCGCCGCCGCTCACGTTCCGCGTCGACATCAACTACGTCGAAGCCGACGCCGTGGTGACCGACGCGGAGGGGCGCGTGGTGACCGATCTCACCCAGGCTGATTTCGAACTGCTCGAGGATGGACGGCCGCAGACGATCGCCGCATTCTCGCTGGTGAACCTGCCGGTCGAACGCGCCGTCCGCCCGCTGTTTCTCGGCGCGCCCGTCGAGCCCGACGTGCAGGCCAACACGGGGGCCGAGGGGCGCATTTACGTGATCGTGCTGGACGATCTGCACACCAGCTTCACCAACACGCCGCGGGTCAGGCAGTTTCTCCGCGCCTTCATCGAGCAGAACTTCGGCGTCAACGATCTCGCGGCGGTCGTCTACACGGGCGGGCGCGCGGTCGCGGGGCAGGAGTTCACCAACAACCGCCGGCTGCTGCTCGAGGCGATCGATCGCTTCGCGGGACGCAAGCTGCGCTCGGAGGCGCTCGAGCTGAACGATGCGTTGAGCGCGCGGTCGCAGAATCCGGACCGCGATCCGCGGAGCGAGAGCCAGCTGAAGCTGCTCGATCCGCTCGAGATGGAACGGGCGTACAACGCACGCACGACGCTGCGCGCCATCCGCGATCTGGCCACGTTCATGGAAGCGGTCCGGGGGCGGCGCAAGGCGATGCTGCTCATCGGCGAGGGGATCAGCTACGACATCAACGATCCGTTCACCAACTCGTCCGCCGGCATCATTCTGCAGGACACCAACGACGCCATCGCGGCCGCCACGCGGGCGAACGTGGCGGTCTATGCCATCGATCCGCGCGGGCTATCGGCCTTCGAGGAGGCGATCGAGGTGGCGGGCACGCCGGCTGATGTCACGCCGTCGCAGTTCTCGGTCACGGGCTCGCTCATGAACTCGCTCCGGCTGTCCCAGCAGAGCCTGCAGGTGCTCGCGAGCGAGACCGGGGGATTTGCGGCCATCAACCGCAACGATTTCGCCGGTGCCTTCGCACGCGTGGTGCGCGAGAACAGCTCGTACTACATGCTCGGGTACTACCCGACCAACGAGCGCCGCGACGGGCGGTTCCGCCGCATCGAGGTCCGCGTCCGCCGTCCCGGGCTGCAGGTCCGATCGCGGCGCGGCTACGTCGCCCCGCGCGGCCGCGCTCCCGACACCCGGGCCGCGGCGGGGGCCGCGGCCGCCAACCGGCTCGACGCCGCCGTCGGCTCGGCGCTCAACAGCCCGCTGCCGCTGACCACGCTGCCGCTGAGCGTGTCGGCGGCGCCGTTCCGCGGGACGGCGCCGAATGCGTCGGTCGCCATCGCCGTGGAGATGCGCGCCGACGCATTCGCGTTCACCGAAAAGAACGGCACGTACCTCGACCGGGTTCAGGTGGCGTTCTCGTCGCTCGATGCGAAGGGGACGGTGCGGCCCGGGCTGAAGCACGTGCTCGGGATGGAAATGAGCGCCGCGACGGCGGCGCTGGCGCGCGCGCGCGGCTTCCGCGTGATCTCGGAAATGGCGCTTCCGCCGGGGCGCTACCAGCTGCGCGTCGGCGCGGCCGAGGAGAACGCCGCGCGATCGGGGAGCGCGTTCTACGACCTCGACGTGCCCGATTTCCAGAAGCCGGGCCTGACCATGAGCGGCATTGCGCTCACGTCCGCCGGCGCGTCAGCCACGCCCACGGTGCGGGCCAGCGATCCGCTCAAGGACGTGCTGCCGGGACCGCCCGTCACGGTGCGTGATTTCGAGCGGAACGATCAGGTGGCGTTCTTTGCCGAATTCTACGAGAACGCGGCGAGCGCCGCGCCCCACGCCGTCGACCTGTCGACGACGGTGCGCGCCGAGGACGGCCGCGTCGTCTTCGAAAATCGCGAGGAGCGCGCGTCGGCCGACCTTCAGGGCAAGAGCGGCGGGTACGGGTATGCGGTCCGGTTTCCACTCACCGACTTCGCTCCCGGCGCCTACGTCATCCGTGTGGAAGGGCGCTCCCGCGCCGCCGGCGCCGACATACCGGCCGCCGGCCGGGACGTGCTGATTCGCGTCCGCTGACTACAGCTTCGGCACCAGCGTCGGCTTGATCTCGCCGTTGGCGTGCGAGAACTGCCACTGGTTGCGGTTCATCCGCGGGTCGGCGGGCGTCTCCAGCGTCACCGTGATCACCTCGCCCGGCATCAGCGGCCGCGGATGGCGGTAGCTGTCGCTCGGGAGCGGATTGCCGCCCTTGTCGTACCAGAAGTCATCGACCTTGAAGCCGGCGATCGGCCCCGATGCCATGTTCTTGATCTGCATGGTCGTGACGATGAAGTCCTTGCCGTCCACCTTGCCGCGCTTGACCGAGGGCCTCGTGTAGCCGATCTGCGCCACGCCGCGAATGGGCGCGATAAGCCGCGGCCGGGCCGCTGGCGCGCCCTGCGCGGCCGGTGCGGGCGCCGCGGGCGCCGCGGGCGTGGCCAGCTGGGCGGCTGCGCCGGTGACGAGGGTGACGAAGCCGGCCGCGGCCAGCACCGTGAGTGTCCTGCAGTTCATGATGTCCTCCGAGACTCGAGATTATACGGTGGTTACATTTCGCCGTTCCAGTCCTCGGGCTCCGGGTTCGAGGACCGGAAGATTTCCAGGTGCCACTTGCCGCCGCCCCATGGCTCGATGACCTCGGTGGCGACGACGTCGACGAGAATCTCCGCGAACGTCCGGCCTTCGGGGTCGCCCTCGAGGTGGTAGGCCTCCTCCTCCCAGCCGAAGTTCGGATAGAGCACCATCGTGAGAAACAGATCGTAGCCGTCGTCGACGACGATGATCTGCCCGCACGGCCGCTTAATCGTGGAGTGGTAGATGAGGTATTTTTCGGCGCTGTGCGCGCGGATGTAGCGCTTCAGCGCGAACTCGCGCGCGACGATCTCCTCGACGGCGATCTTCTTTTCCCAGCAGTCGCGGCAGTAGCGTTCCTCGCCGCGCGGCTCCGAGATATCCTTGGCGCCGCAGAGCGCGCACTTCGCCTTGGCAATCGTGGACTTGCGGGCCATCCGTCCTGATTCTACAACCCCTCCGGCTTATTTCGTGACCGGCTGGCCGAGCGCGGGCTGATACATGCCGCGCACGTATTCCTTCACCATGCGCCGCGCGCTGAACCGCGGCAGCACCGTGCGGATCGACTGCCTGACGACCCGCAGCCAGCGCCGGGGAATGCCCTGCGCATCACGGTCGTAGAAGGCGGGCACGATCTGCGCTTCGAGCAGCGCGTACATCGCCTGCGCGTCCGCCCAGTCCTGCGCGCCGGCGTCGTTCGGATCGGCCTGCCCCTCGATCAGCCACCCGTTGTCCCCGGTGAACCCTTCGGCCCACCACCCGTCGCCGATCGACAGGTGCGGCGTGCCGTTGATGGCGGCCTTCATGCCGCTCGTGCCGCTCGCTTCGAGCGGCTTGCGCGGGGTGTTCAGCCAGACGTCGCATCCCTGGACGAGTAAGTGCGCCACGTGCAGGTCGTAGTCCTCGATAAACGCGATCCGCCCGCCAAACGCCTGGTCGAGCGCCCGCCGGTAGATCCGCTGCAGGTGGTGCTTGCCGATCTCGTCGGCCGGATGCGCCTTTCCCGCAAAGAGGATCTGGACCGGCCGGCCGTGGGCGTTGAGGATGCGGGCCAGCCGCTCGGGGTCGGTGAAGATGAGCTCCGGCCGCTTGTAGCCGGTGAACCGCCGCGCGAACCCGATGGTCAGCGCGTTCTGGTCGAACATCGTGCCGGCGGCGACGATGCGCGACGCGCCGGCGTCGCGGGTCGTCCAGCGGTAGCGCGCCCGCTCGCGGATGAAGTGGAAGAGAAAATCGCGCAGCGCCTGCCGCGCCCGCCACAGGGCCTCGTCGGGGATCTCGAGCACGCGGTCGCAGAACGCCGGGTCGTCATGATGGTCGAGCCAGTCGGCGCCGAGGTGGGCCTCGAGCAGGACGGCGATCTCCGACGCCATCCACGTGGAGACGTGCACTCCGTTGGTCACCGAGCCGACCGGCAGCGCCTCGGACGGCGTTCCCGGCCAGATCGGCTGCCACATCCGCCGCGTGACGTCGCCGTGCAGCCGGCTGACCCCGTTGACGGTGGCCGCCGTACGGAGCGCAAGCGCCGTCATGTTGAACATCGGGCCGGCGCCGGCGTCGTAGCTGGCCAGCTCGAAGAACTTCTCGCGGTACGCCCCGAGGTCGCCCCAGGCGCCCGCCAGGTGGGCCTCGACCAGATGGAAGGGAAACGCGTCGTGGCCGGCCGCGACGGGGGTGTGGGTCGTGAACACGGTCGTGCGGCGGACTTCGTCGAGCGCGGCCTCGAAGGCCGTCCCGGTCTCGCAGAGGTCGCGAATGCGCTGCAGGACGGCGAACGCGGCGTGACCCTCGTTGAGGTGATAGACGCTGGGCGTCACGCCGACCGCTTTCAGGGCGCGGACGCCGCCGATGCCGAGCAGAATCTCCTGCTGGATGCGCGTCTCGCGGTCGCCGCCGTAGAGGCGCGCGGACAGGTCCCGATCCCAGGGGGCGTTCTCCTCGAGGTCCGTATCGAGCAGATAGAGCGTGACGCGACCGACCCGCACCCGCCACACGGCCATCAGCACCGTGCGGGTCCCGAGCGGCACGGCCGTGACGCACGGCGCCCCTCCGGCGGTGAGCGCGGGCTCGATCGGCGCGTCGGTCCAGTTCAGCTTCTCGTAGACTTCCTGCTGCCAGCCGTCGGCGGTCACTTCCTGATGGAAGTAGCCCTGCGGGTACATGAACCCGACGCCCACGAGCGGCACGCCGAGGTCGCTCGCTTCCTTGCAGTGATCGCCGGCCAGCACGCCGAGGCCCCCCGCGTAGATGGGCAGCGACTGATGCAGCGCGAACTCGGCCGAGAAGTAGGCAATCGACCGCCCGGCGAACTCCGGACACTCACGCTCGCACCAGGTGTTGCGCGCCGCCCGCGCGGCGTCGAGTCTGGCGAGCGCGCGGTCGTAGGTGGCCAACCACTCGGGATTCCCGATGGCCCGCTCGAGCGTCTCGGGCGCGACGAGCGTGATCATCCGCACGGGGTTGTGCGCCGTGAGCCGCCAGAGCGGGTAATCGAGGCGCCGGAAGACCGTGCGGGCGTCGGCGGACCAACTCCACGAGAGGTCGTGCGCGAGTTCGCCGAGCCGGTTGACGCGGGCCGGGATGTCAGCCACGGTGGACCTTGCCGCCCGCTTCATCCGCGACGAGGCGGCCGTCGTCGAACGAGTAAATGAAGACGCCGCTGCGACCGGGGACAGAGTGCAGAATGCGATCCTAACACGCGCGTGCGGCGCGCCACGAGAGACAGGCTGGTGGTATGCTGTCCGGAAGCTGCGCCGCCTGACACGCAAAGGCTCACGCGGCGGGCAATCGGAGTTGAGACATGGCACGCAATGCACGACCAACGGCGGCAAAGCGCGAACGGGAAAAAGCGTTGATCGAGCGGCGCCAGCAGAAGGCGGCCAAGCGCGAAGACCTGAAGCGCCACAAGGCGGAGCAGGACAGGCCCTCCGACGGGATCGATCCCGATATCGCCGGCATCACGCCCGGCCCGCAGCCACTGGCCGACTGGCAGCTCGAAGAGTAAGCGGCGCCGGCAGGCGCCATCGTTCAACCATCTCCACCTTGAGTCGCCCCGCCACCGGGGTCCGACCCCGCTGAGATCGCCGAGTGCCCCCAACGCGAGAGCGGCCATCCTGGACCGTCACCTCGGATGCGGCCGGTCTGCGGCTGGACAAGTTCCTGGCAGATGCCGAACGCCTGGGCTCGCGCCGCCGCGTGGCCGACGCGTTGGCCAAAGGGAAAGTCTTCGTGAACGGAGCCGAGGCCACCGCGGCCGATGCCGGGTCCCGAGTTCGCGCGGGCGACGTCGTCGGCGTCTGGATGAATCGCCCCGGCAGCGCGCGCCGGACGCGCACGCCGGTCGCCCAGAGCGAGCTCCAGATCCTCTACGAAGACGACGCCTTGCTCGTGGTGAACAAGCCGGCCGGCCTGCTGGCGGTTCCCCTGGCGCAGCGGCGCGATGCCGGGTCGGCGTACGACCAGATCCGGGAGCACCTGCGGCCGCGCGGCCGGCGGACGCCGCTCGTCGTGCACCGGATCGATCGAGACACATCCGGGCTCGTCGTGTTCGCCAAGACGCTCAGAGCGCAGGAGGAGCTGAAGGACCAGTTCGAGCGCCGCGAGCCGGAGCGCGTCTACCTGGCGGTCGTGCAGGGACGGCCCGACCCGCCGGAGGGGACCTGGCGCGACTTCCTCGTCTGGGACCCCGACGCGCTCCTGCAGACGCGGGCGCACCCCCGTGACCCGCGGCGCAAGGAAGCGATTAGCCATTACCGCGTCGTCGAGACGTTTGCCGGGGCCTCGCTCGTCGAGATCCGGCTGGAGACCGGAAAGCGCAATCAAATCCGGATGCAGGCCCGCCTGCGGGGGCACACGCTCGTGGGGGAGCGGCTCTATGCGGACGGGCAGCGCGGGGCACCTCGCATTCCGTTCGGGCGGCAGGCGCTGCACGCGTCCCGCCTCTCGTTTCGCCATCCGACGAGCGGCCGGCCCGTGACGGTCGAGGCGCCGCTCCCGTCGGATTTCGCGGGTCTGCTGGCGCGCCTCAGGGCCCCCTAGCACTTCGGAACAGGGTGTGTATACTTAAATAGTCCTCAGGAAGCGACGCCCACCGCCTTACCCGCATCAGATTCGACAGCGACTGCCTCGAACTCTCTTGCGTCAGTGATGCCGAGCATTTCGCTCAGGCGCTAAGTTTCCGTTCATGCATCCACGAGGGATGCCGGAGTCAAGAGATGAGTAGCAAGTTGTACGTTGGAAACCTTCCCTACGAAACCAATGAGTCGGACCTCGAGGGTCTGTTTGCCCAGGCCGGAACCGTGGAGTCGGTGAATGTCATGCGCGACCGCGAGACCGGGCGCGCGCGCGGGTTCGCTTTCGTCGAGATGGCGAATGAAGCTGACGCGCAGAAGGCCATCGCGCAGTTCAACGAGAAGCCGTTCGGCGGGCGCACGCTGACCGTGAACGAAGCGCGCCCGCAGGCGCCGCGCAGCGGCGGCGGGGGCGGCGGGCGCGACTCGCGCGGCGGGGGCGGCGGCCGGGGCGGCCGCCGGTCGGAG